>JACQBO010000048.1 GCA_016194465.1 Candidatus Kerfeldbacteria bacterium | reverse complement strand
CGAAACGGATGAAGCGAGGGCGGCCGGCATCGGCGGAGCGTCGCGAGTGACGGGAGCGACGCGGGGGAGATGGATCCCCCTTACCCGCTCCACCATGCACCAGACGGTGCATGGCTCCAAGAAAGTCTGTTGATGATCAGCCTCAAAATACCTTGGAAGAGACCCGAGGCCGGTGGCGCTGCTTAATGAAGAATTTTTGTTTGGGACCAAAATAAACATAGGTATACTTGGTTTTTGACTATACCATAGTCATTTGGCCTGGGCAACCCCGGAGGTCGTCCATATTTTTTACCTATGACCATCGCGCTGTCGCGGCGAATATACTCATCGCGACCGGATTGCATGAGAAGAACCCGGGCCTTGATGTGCGGAAGCGCGGGTAAGAATTTTTGCTCAATAAATCTATACGTCTCGAGAAGCCCGGAAATCGGCCAAGCCGTGAGCCATCCTTGGCGCTCGTACCGCTGGCGATCGGCTGCCTGTAACCCTGGTTTACGGAGGTAGGGCGTCCACAGGCGTAGGAGGCGAAGAAGAAGCTTCGTCCCCCATTGGCTCCGGCCATAGCCAACCGGGGTATTGATCGCTACCACCGCGTCAATCTCCGGATGTCGGCTCGCCGCTTCCAAGGCCAGGGCACCGCCAAAAGAGGTGCCCATGATTCCGACCACGTGGGTTTTGGTTTGCAGCCAGCCTAAGGCCCGGTCAACAGAGCCTGTCCAATCGCTCATGGTCGCTCGTCTCAGCGTCGCGACGTCCGCCCCGTGCCCGGCGACGAGCATGGCGTAGACGCTAAAACCAGCTGACTGCAATTGCGCGCCGAAGTCGCGAAAATCCTCGATCGTACCGCCGTACCCGTGAATCAGGAGGATTCCTTGCGTTCCGCCCGGTAGCCAAAAACCTCCCAGCGGTGGAGTTGACGTCATGGACATGCTACGCTATCGTTCAGCGACGTGCCGGTGGCCTCTACCGGCTGGTACTGGCCGGTGTAGCTCAGTGGTAGAGCAATGCTTTCGTAAAGCAGAGGTCGTCGGTTCAATCCCGACCACCGGCTCCACCATGCACCAGACGGTGTATGGCTCCAGAAAAAAATATCCATGCTAGACTTTCCTGGCCGTGTTTTTCGTCACTTGGCCGCTCGTCGCGTCCCAATGCCACCCCGGCACAAAGATGAGTACCCGGTGGGACCGAAGTTGTTTGGTGATCAAGTCGTCGACGCTTGGCCCGGCCACAAATATTTCTTCGGCCCGAACTTGCTCTTGGCCTTGGTCAGTTTTTTTGTCGGTCACCTTGATCACATGCCAGCCATACTGCGAGTGAATCAAATCGCTCGTCTGGCCAACGGCCAAACTGAAGGCCGCATCATCAATTTCCTTGACCTGCTGACCTCGCCCAAAGAAACCGAGGTCTCCCCCGCCGGCCCCATATGAGTCGTCGCTGTAGGCTTTGGCGATATCCTCAAACGACTGTGTACCGGCTTGAACCAAGGCGAGAACTTTTTCCGCCTGGGCCTTTGAAGCTCCATTAAGTTTCGTATCAGCCGCTAGGGCTTCCTGCAGCTTGGCCCGCATCAATACCACCCGTAAAATACGGTTTTTAAACTCGGTCGGCGTCCAGCCATAGAGCTGGTTGATGGCTTTGGTTGTTTCCTGGCTGTTGCCTCCTTGCAGGATTTCCGCCGTGAATGCTTGATCGAGGTCGGCGGTGCTCATGTGTACGCCGTGCTCAGTGGCCAAATCAAAGGTAGCCTGATCACGCAGTAATTTGGTTAAGGTCTCACCCGTAATCGTGTTGGTCGCACTGGTCGCCGTCGCTTTTTGCGCTTCCAGGTACTTGGTATAGTGATCCACCGCCCGACGGGTGTGCAGATAGTTGGCATAGGAGATTGGTTGCCAACCATAGCTGGCGGCTGGCCAGGGGGTGGCTTTGGCCGCGAGTTCGGCCGCCGGCGCCTGCCATCCCGAGGTCAGGGCAATAGCCAGCCCAATCCAAACGACCACCGCCACAGCGACCAAGAGTGTGCTAGCTTTGAGCAGCATGCTGAGCCCATGTCGGGTATACCACGGTGCTGAGGAACTGTTGATCATAGGGTGGCGTGATCAGTCGATGAGGTCGAGGACGGTCGAGCGGTTGCGGTCGGGCCAAAGAAGTACCCCCACCAACGGTCGACCGACTTGACCGGCGCCGTGGACGTTTGGTCGGCACTGGAGATGCTCGGGTTGCTCGACAATGAGTCGTTGGTCGCTGGCACGACAATAACACGTTCCCCATTCTTTTTCAAACCGAGATCGAGTCGAGCCTCCCGCTCCTGGAAGGTGGGGCTTTGGAGATAGTGAATCAAGTCTTGCAGTTGTTTTTGACGCCGGGATTCGACGGATATTTGCTGGCGGAGTCGACTGACTTGCTGATGAATCTGGTGCCAGTTGAGCACCTCGCGGACAATTGCCACGGAAAAAACAAGGAGCAGGGCACCGCTAATCACGACTGCCCACCAGCTCGGGCGGGTCCAGATGACCCTGGTATTCGATCGCGTTTTGACCCGGCTCATGGCGAAGCATCACGATGCGTTTTGCGAACCAGGTGCTCCCACTCTTCTTCCGATATTTGTCCTTGTAGGTGCTTCAGTACCCGGGCGACTTCGACCGGAGTCACTTCGGCTGGTGCTGTCGCGACCTGATCGCGCTGGGTGTCACTAATCAATTGTTGCAGATCGCTGGGATCTTTTAAACCACTCATTTCCAGGCTGGCCGAAGAACCGGTGGTTTGAATCACGACCGAGCCAAAATGGAACAGCGTCGACCAGAGGCCATGGACCACTGACCGGACATCTTGGATCTTGTCATAGGTTATTTCCGACACCGTCCGGTGAAAAAAACCTTGCTGCTGGATATACATAATCCGCTGGTTCGTGATCAGCATAGCGTTGAGTGACCAGACATAAACCGCCCGGATGATGACCATCACTCCAATAATCAAGACGGCCAGGAACCCCAGCAGGCCCCAGCCGCGATGACCGAGCCACCAGGCCAGGAGAAAAAAGTTGAGCACCACCAGGAGTGACCCGGCGATGATGGCCGGGACCATGACTAAGCCATAACACCGCACCAGGCGGATCAGCTCTTCCCGTTCTTTCTGATGTTTGGTAAAGTAGTCAGAGATATTCAACATATGAAACGTCGAACCATCCGTCGGATTATCATTATTGCTTCGTTCATCATGGTGGGCAGTATGCTCTTGTTCGCCATCTTGCCCGCTTTATACTAGCGCTGTAGAATCTCCAGGAATGCCGTGTGCGGGATGTCGACCCGGCCGGCCGCCTTCATTCGCTGCTTGCCTTTTTTCTGTTTCTCGAGTAACTTCCGTTTTCGGGTCACATCACCGCCATAGAGCTTGGCCGTGACGTCTTTGCGCCTGGCGGAGAGGTGCGCGGAGGCAATCACCTTGCCGCCAATGGCCGCTTGAATTTTGACCTCGAACATTTGGCGCGGCAGAACTGTTTTCAGCCGTTCCACAATCGACCGGCCAACCCGGTAACTTTCGTCGCGGTAGACCATGCTGGCCATGGCTTCGACCAGATCACCAGCCACCAGAATATCCAGCCGCACCACCTCCACCGCCTGATATCCGGTCAGATGGTAATTGACCGTGGCATAGCCCGCCGAAACGCTTTTCAGTCTATCATAAAAATGGGTTAAAATCGAGGCGAGGGGAATCCGCACATCAAGCATCACCCGCTGCGCTTCAAGATATTCCATCGAGATCATCGACCCGCGAAAGACTTGCACCGTTTCCAAGGCCGCACCCAGGTATGGGTGCGGGGTGATGATGCGCATATCCATAATTGGTTCTTCGATCCGGATAATCTGCGATGGATCCGGAAGTTCCAGTGGACCGCGAACAATCAATGGCGCTTCACTGCCTTGGACATAGACATGATACGCGACTGACGGCACCGTCACCACCAGTTCCAAATTGTATTCGCG
>JACQBO010000047.1 GCA_016194465.1 Candidatus Kerfeldbacteria bacterium | reverse complement strand
TCTCGAGACGTATAGATTTATTGAGCAAAAATTCTTACCCGCGCTTCCGCACATCAAGGCCCGGGTTCTTCTCATGCAATCCGGTCGCGATGAGTATATTCGCCGCGACAGCGCGATGGTCATAGGTAAAAAATATGGACGTCCCCTGCAAGTTCTCGTTATCCCTCGTGGTCATCATCGCCCCTTCCGAGATCCTGCCGCCACCCGGTGGATTGGAGAACACGTGACGCAATTTATTACCTCCGGGGTTGCTCAGGCCGAATGATTATGGTATAGTCAAAAACCAAGTATACCTATGTTTATTTTGGCTACAAACAAAAATACTTCATTAAGCACCGCAACCGGCCTAGGGTCTCTTCCAAGGTGTTTTGATGCTGCTTACCAACAAACTTTCCTGGAGCCATGCACCGTCTGGTGCATGGTGGAGCGGGTAAGGGGGATCCATCTCCCCCGCGTCGCTCCCGTCACTCGCGACGCTCCGCCGATGCCGGCCGCCCTCGCTTCATCCGTTTCGCGGCGCTCAAGTCGCCTTCGATTCCAAATCAAAAATATCATGTCCTCGACGATCATGTATCAACTAGTGACTATGACCCTGGAGCGGGTAAGGGGAATCGAACCCCTGACTCAACCTTGGGAAGGTCGCGTTTGACCACTAAACTATACCCGCGTGCGCGCTCAAGTATACGTTCTTAGTCTGACCGTGACAAGCCTCTTGCTCCTGGCGCATCCCGCCGGAGCGGTTGAAGTTGCCCCGATTCACATCTCCGCCAAAGCCCTGTCCGCGGGGGCGACCTTGGCACTCGCCGATGGCGCCAAATTAGGTCTCTTTCCCAATGCCTTACCGTCCGAGGCTGACCTCACCTGGACGGTCAGTGAAGAAGCGCTCCCGGCCCTACCCTCCGGCTGGCAGCTCTTAGGCTCTCCTTACCGCCTCACGATCACCGGGGTGACCACGGTCAATACATCCGGGACCCGGGGACTTGTTGTATCGTTGCCATTGTCCAGCAGTACCTGGACGAGACAGCTCTGGATGTATGACCGGACGAGGCAACAATGGTCGCAACTCAACGGATCGACCAATGCGGCCAAGACCACCATCGGCACAGAGACCACAAGCCTCAACGAGCTCTTTGCCGTTCTGGAAGATCATAGGATCGAACAGGGACTTGCCTCATGGTACTGTCGCTCTCACTGTTCAGCTCAATACCCAGCCTTGCATGGCACGTCGAATACATTCCCGGTTGGCCGCTATGTCAAAGTGACGAGTACGGAAACGAGCAAGTCAGTGGTCGTCAAGATTGTATCCACTTGGGGCCAGCCGGCCGGCCGAGTGATCGACCTATCCTGGGCGGCGTACCATGCACTCGGCGTGAAAAACGCCGGGGTGACAACGGTCACAGTGGTGGCCAGCACCCCCAATCCGGCCGCTCCGGCGCCAGCTGTTTCTGACGCCGTCAGCTCTGAGTCACTACCAAAGCTCCAAGTTCAAGCCGGCGATACAAAGCCTGTGCCCGCCGTCTCGGCTAAATCATACGTGGTTTACGATCAGACGACCGGTACGGTCCTGAGCTCACAACAAGCCGATACGACCCTACCGATCGCGAGTATTTCCAAGCTGGTCACCGCCATGGTCGCTTTAGATACCAACCCCGACTTGCATCAGGTGGTGACCTACACCAAGGCCGACGTCACCTCCTATGCCTACCTTCGGGTTCGGCCGGGCGAGACGCTCACCATCAAGGACTTATTCTACGCCATGCTCGTCGGGTCGGCCAATAATGGCGCGACGGCCTTAGCCCGGTCGACCGGCTTGAGTCGCGGTGAGTTTATTCGTCAGATGAATACCAAGGTGGCAGGCTGGGGCTTGACGCACACCTCGTTTCGCGATGTCAGCGGGCTTGACGCCAGTAATGTCTCGAGCGCCGGTGACTTGGCGATCATCGCCAGCCACGCCTTCCACGACTATCCGATGATTCGCCAGGCGACGACGATGGCCGCCTATACGTTTCATACCGTCAATACGAAACAGTCACATACGATTAAAAACACGGACAAGTTGATTCTCCATGGTGCTCCGGGCCTGACCATTACCGGCGGAAAGACGGGCTACCTCGACGAAGCGCTCTATACCTATGTTCTGCGAACCAAGAATAGCCAGGGGGCGCAGGTGGTGACTGTGGTTTTGGCCGATCCCAGCTCGACTTCCCGCTTCCAGGACGCCGTCAACCTGTCAAGCTGGGCCTGGGCATCCTATCGCTGGTCGACCTAACGGGCACATGGTTACCCTCGAACACGTTACCAAAACATACCAAAAGAAAAACATCGGTCTGGAGGATGTCTCGGTGCATATCGCCCCGGGTGAATTTGTGTCGATCGTCGGCCAGTCCGGATCAGGCAAAACCACCTTTGCTAAATTGGTCATTGCTGAAGAAAAGGCGGACCGGGGGAAAATAATTGTCGGCGGGTGGGACATTACCCATGTCCGTCACCACGCCATCCCGACCCTGCGGCGGCAAATCGGCGTGGTTTTTCAGGACTTCAAACTCTTACCGAAGAAAACTTTGTTCGAAAACGTGGCCTTTGCTTTGGAAGTCGCCGGGCAATCAACCAAACGGATTGCCTCGGTCGTGCCGCAGCTTTTAAAAATCGTCGGCCTGGAGCAAAAAATGGACCGTTTTCCCGATCAGATTTCCGGTGGCGAACAGCAGCGGGTGGTCATCGCCCGGGCCTTGGCCCACCGGCCAAAGCTCCTCGTCGCGGATGAGCCGACCGGAAACCTCGATTCCATAAACGCCCAGGAGATTATTGCCCTGCTGCAAAAAATCAATGAGTTCGGGACGACGGTTGTCTTGGTCACGCATAATCGGGAAATTGTGAATATGCTGAAAAAACGGGTGATTACTCTAGACCACGGCCATGTGATTGCCGACCAGCGGGCCGGGAAATATTTACTCTAAACCCTATGACCACGCTTTGGCGGATGATCAAATTCGGCTACCAGAATTTCTGGCGGAATATTTGGTTATCGTTGGTCACGGTCTTGATCGTCATGCTCAACTTGTTTTTGATGAGCGTGGTGATGGGCGTCAACGTCGTCGGACAGCAGACCCTGATAGCCGTCAAACAGAAAGTCAATCTTTCCGTCTTTTTCCTGCCGACCATCTCGGAGCAGCGGGTGGGTGAAATCGGCAAGGAGCTAGCTCTCAAGCCAGAAGTCGCCTCGGTCAAGGTGACCACCCGGGCCGAGAATCTGCAACGGTTGAAAAACGATCCGCGTTACGGTAGTTTAGTCAAGTCGGCCGTGGCTGAGCTTGGTGAGAACCCTCTTGGTGCTAGCTTAGAGATAAAAGCAAAGACCTTGGACGGGTACGCGACCATTGCTGGATATTTGCGAGATAAGAAATATGCTGATTTTATTGATCCCCGCAACGGCATCGTGGCGGACAACTTGCAGGCTAATAATCTCCTGGCGACCATCGTCCATCGGATTGAGCTGGCCGCCGCCTGGCTGATTGTCTTCTTCGGCTTGATCGCCCTCCTGATGATCTTCAATACCATCCGGGTGAATATTTATACCCAGCGCGAGGAAATCGGGATTATGAAGCTGGTCGGCGCCTCGGACGCGTTTGTTCGTGGTCCGTTTGTCGTTACGAGCATTATGTACGGCTTGTTAGCCAGCGTCTTAACTACTATCCTCTTGGTGCCGCTCCTAACGTTTGCCAACCCGTATTTCAACCAGTTCTTCGCCGGCTACAGCGTTGACGTCCTCGGCTATTTCCAAGGCCACTTACTCATCATCCTCGGCCTCGAAGTTGCGGTGGGCTGCGGCCTGGCCATGCTGTCGTCACTCTTGGCGATTGGGCGGTACTTGCGGGTCTAGTGCCTTGAAAGAGGCACGCAGGTCTGTTACACTCCTGCCGCATTCCGGGATCGTCTAATGGTAGGATCCCGCACCATAAAGGTGCGGGACAGGCACCGCCCGGAGTTTATCCCGCACTCAGCTCGGGGATCGTCTAACGGTAGGACACCACCCTTTGGAGGTGGTTATCCTGGTTCGAATCCAGGCCCCCGAGCTGAGTGCGGGAGAGGCGGGTATCATGGTCCGAATCCATGTCCCGGAGCCAAAAAGATTCCCTAAGATAAAGCTTTTTTCAGTCGTTATTGCCCACAATCCTGATTTCAGGTACTTTTCAGGTTCAGAAAGGATGATGAGTTTATGAGAATTCTCCTGGTTGAAGATGAACAAAAAATCGCTAACGCTCTGAAACGCGGGCTCGAGCAAGAAGCGTATGCGGTTGATGTGGCCTATGATGGACGCGAAGGGTATGGCCGGGCTTTAGCTGGCAAGTACGATGTGATGATTCTTGACCGGATGTTGCCGGGTATATCCGATGGGTTAGATATTGTCCGCGCGATCCGGAAAGAGGGGAGACATGAACCGGTGCTGCTCCTGACCGCGCGTGATGCCACTCGTGACCGAGTTGAAGGGCTCGATAGCGGAGCCGACGACTACTTAGTCAAGCCATTTTCGTTTGAAGAGCTTCTCGCCCGGATCCGGGCATTACTACGCCGGCCGGAACAAACCGCCGATACGATCCTGACAGTGGGTGATTTAGAATTACAACCAGATCAATTTCAGGTCAAACGTCATGGGCAGATGATTGAATTGTCGCGAAAAGAGTTTGCCTTGCTAGAATACTTGATGCGGAACCAAGGACGGATTTTAAGTAAAGACCAAATCATTGCTCATGTTTGGGACTTTGATGCGGATATCTTGCCAAATACGGTCGAGGCCTTTGTCGCCTCGCTCCGGCAAAAAATTGACCGGCCGTTTAAAGAGCCGCTCCTGCATACCGTCCGGGGGTTCGGTTATAAACTAGCGTCATGAAAATTCACCTTTCACCCGTTATGCGCCTGACGGTTTGGTATGTCCTGATCATTATGATCTTGAGCCTGATGTTCAGCACCATCATTTACCAAATCACCATTCGCCATATTCAAGAGACGCTACCGACCCGGCCATTATTTTTCCAGGGTCTCGGTTCTAATTTTCTTCCCAATCTTGATGACCGATGGTCGAGTATCATTGAGTCGCGCTATGAGCAGGTGGCGGCCCGGTTGCGCTGGTCGCTGGTGATTCTTAATGGCGTGGTTCTGGTTGGGTCAAGCCTCGCCAGCTATTTTTTGGCCAAACGAACGTTGCGGCCGATCGAAGAAGCCCTGGATGATCAACGGAAATTCACGGCCGACGCCTCGCACGAGTTGCGAACACCTTTGACCGCCATGAAAACAGAAATTGAGGTGGCCCTGCACGGAGACGGGAAAAGTCATATTGGCATTCTCAAAAGTAATCTTGAGGAAATCAAGAAGCTTGAGAATCTTTCGGCTTCACTCTTGACGCTAGCGCGGCACGAGGACGAACGGCGGCATACCCCGCTGGTGCCAATCGGGTTGGCATCAGTCGCCGAATCTGTCATGAAACGCGTTGGGCCGCTGGCCGAGGCAAAAACCTTGAATATCGTGCAACACGGTCTCAGCGGCGAACTCATGGGCGATCATGGTAGTTTAGTTGATTTATTTGTGATTCTGATCGACAACGCCATCAAGTATAGCCCCCCGAAATCAACCGTCGAATTCCGGGCGGTCGCGGCCAGGCGGCATGTCGTGGTCAAGGTGGCTGATCATGGCCAGGGGATCGAGGCAGCTGATTTGCCGCATGTCTTCGATCGTTTTTATCGCGCGGATGAGTCACGCTCCAAAAAGAGTCAGGATGGGTATGGACTTGGATTATCAATCGCCAAGCATATTGTCGAACGGCATCATGGCACGATTGCGCTGGCGAGTAAGCTGGGTGAGGGGACCACAGTGACGGTCACACTATCCGCCTGGCGCGGTGCTCGCGGACAGTCGGTCACCGGCGCAACGGCGAATATGCTTGGGCCTGAGAACGTCAACCAGCGTTCATGAAAAAGTTCTTTGTCTCTTTTGCCGTGGTTGCGACGTTTGTGGGCTACGCCTTGCGCCAGCATTTCCATGTTGGCCAGGACGATGCGCTACCAATTGGCTCTAGCCCGAACAGCTCGACCACCTCCACGTCCACCACTAACAACTCAGAGGTGAGTGTCCCAGTCAACAACACCTCTTCGTTCACCCCAACGAATACGTCAACCCGGGTTCGGTCATCAGGTGCCTATCGCAACGGCACGTATACTGGCACCGTCGCCGACGCGTTTTACGGCAATGTCCAGGTCCAAGCGAGCATCAAGGGCGGCAAACTGGTTGACGTCCAGTTTTTGCAGTACCCCAATGACCGTGGCCATTCCATCGAAGTGAGCAACGTTTCCACGCCGATCCTGCGTCAGGAAGCAATCCAGGCCCAGAACGCCAATGTGGACATTGTCTCCGGCGCCACGGCGACGAGCCAGGCATTTCAGCAGTCATTGGCGTCAGCGCTAAGCCAAGCGAAGTAATATGAAAGTCAGCCGGCGGCTCATGGGCATGCCGATCACGGTCGAAGTAATTGACCATCGTGTCATACCAGAACAGATTGACCGGGTTTTCGGCTACTTCCATTCCGTGGATGAATTGTTCAGCACCTATAAACCGACCAGTGAAATTTCACGCTTGAATGCAGGCACATTGAAACGAGATGAATCTCACCACAAGGTCCAGACCGTCCTGCGCTTGGCCGAAGAAACCAAGAGCCTGACCGGTGGGTATTTTGATGTGTACCGGCATGGCCACCTTGACCCCTCCGGTCTGGTCAAAGGCTGGGCTATAGAGCAAGCCACAAAACTCCTCCAGCATGAGGGCCTGCAGAATTATTACATTGCAGCCGGCGGCGACATTGCCGCGGCTGGTCAGAACAGTCAGGGGCAGGCTTGGCGGGTGGGCATCCGTCATCCGTTTCATAAGGACGAGGTTGTGAAAGTTGTGGCGATTGGTGACGCCGGGGTGGCCACTTCCGGCACCTACGAACGGGGCGAGCATATTTATAACCCTCGGCATGGCTATGGGGCGGCCAATGAGATCGCCAGCCTGACGGTCATCGGTCCGAATATTTATGAGGCTGACCGCTTTGCTACCGCCGCTTTCGCCATGGGCCAAAAGGGGATACACTTCATCGAGCGCCGGCCCGGACTCGAAGGGTATATGATTGACCTGGATGGCACGGCGACGATGACGACCGGCTTTGATCAGTATCTAGCTTCATGACGCACTGGCTCGACAATCTGCTCAATCGGATCACCATGTACCGGCTGTTACTGTACGTCCTCATGGCCTACGTGGCCGTGGCCGCGCTTTTCGGATTGACCGGTACGTTGTCATACCCGGCGTTATCAGTCTCTGTCTCCGCCGTGTTTTTAGTGGCCGCCTGCTGGCTGGTCAACCGGGTTTTTGCTTGGGCATACCATGCTCCGCCGCATAATATCTCTGCGTATCTGACCGGCCTGATTCTTGCTTTGATCATTACCCCATATCGAACCGCGGCTGATCTGCCGATTTTCATTTGGGCCCCGATCCTCGCCATGGCCGCGAAATACATCATGGCCATTCACCGTCAGCATATTTTCAATCCAGCCGCCCTGGCCGTGGTCCTCACATCCTTAGCGATTGGCAAGTCAGCCAGTTGGTGGATCGCCAGCGCGCCGATGTTGCCAGTCGTGCTGATCGGCGGCATTCTTATGGCAAGAAAGATTCGTCGGTTCCAAGTAGCCCTGCTGTTTCTGGCCACGAGCCTGACGATGACCCTGTTCTATGGCATTTCCCACCACACGAATATTGTCTCCACACTTCGGGAAGCACTGGTCTTGACCCCACTCTTGTTTTTTTCGACCATTATGTTGAATGAGCCGTCGACCATGCCCCCAACTAAAAAGTTCCGTTTACTCTACGCCGTAACGATTGGCTTTCTGTCTGGCCCACAGGTCCATCTCGGCTCGACGTTCGCCACTCCGGAACTAGCCTTGCTGACAGGGAATCTTTTGTTCTATGTGTTGGCTCGTCGTGAACGGTTTGTTTTGCGGTTACAAGAACAACGGAATGTGGCGATGAGCACCATGGAGTATGTTTTCCAGAGCCCCAGAAAATTTTCTTTCAGTCCGGGGCAGTATTTGGAGTGGACCCTGCCGCATCACCATGCCGATAGCCGGGGCCAGCGGCGTTACTTTACGATTGCTTCTTCACCAACTGAACCCGGTTTGCGGATTGGCGTCAAGTTTTATCCGAAGCCGAGTTCGTACAAAGAGACGTTGTCCCATCTGAAAACAGGCGACGAGGTGGTGGCCGGACAGATCGACGGTGATTTTACCTTACCGAAAAATCCGAAACAGCAACTCGTTTTCGTGGCTGGCGGCATTGGTGTCACACCGTTCCGGAGCATGATCAAATATCTCCTCGATATGAATCAGCCTCGACCGATCACCATGTTCTCTGCTAACCTGACCGTCCAAGATATTGCCTATCGCGATGTCTTCGATCAGGCCGAGCAGAAACTGGGCATCCGGACCGTCTACGTGTTGACTGATGAACCAAGAATTCCGTCTGATTGGACCGGCCGCCGGGGATTTTTGAATGCCCGGATGATTGAAGAAGAGGTACCGGATTATGCTGACCACATATTTTACCTCTCCGGACCGCAGGCGATGGTCAAAAATTACGAACACCTTCTGGCCTCGATGGGCGTCAGCCGATCACACATCAAAACGGACTACTTTCCTGGCTTTGCCTGATTCAATGCCCGCTTTGACTGTTATGCCGGGCAATGCTACTCTTCCGGTTATGGAACAGCAACAATCACGGCAGTCCATGCCCAGCCAGGCTCCCTACCAAGCCCCGAAAAAGGGCTATGGCAAGCGGCCTTTGTGGCAGTGGATTGTGATTTACCTGGTGGTCGGTGGGATCCTGTACTACGGTATTTACTACTTCGCTTACGCGAAGAAGGGTGCCTCGAGTACGAATAACTCAAACACGACGACCAGTTTGCCGTACTAATTGAAAAGCAAATGTCAGGAGCGCCCTCCAGGCTTCTTCTGATTTCTTGAAAGATTGTATACTGTTGACATGACGATCATCAGGCCGCGAAAAAACTCGGACCGACAAATGTGGCTCAGCCTGCGAAAAAACTATGGCCGAAGGAAAGCGCTGAATCTTTGGAGCAAGACATGCGCTTGATTGACAGCCAGGCAGATCAGAACCAGGTTTTCTTGGCTGAGGCCACCAATAAAGTTATCGGGTTTGTTGAAGTTTCATTGCGCGATGTGGCCGAGGGCGCTTGGACCTCCCCGGTTGGCTATCTGGAAGCCTGGTACGTTGAACCAGAATTCCGGAAGCAGGGGATTGGACGTAAACTTTTTACCGCGGCTGAAAGATTGGACCCGTACGAAAGGCTGTTCAGCAATGGGATCAGACACTAAACCGATCATGCGGTCAGCATTACCGTCCACAACTCTTTAGGCTATACCCAGCTGTCGGCGGTTGCACCATTCCTGAAAAAGTTGTGAAAAAAGATTTTCTACTTCCCAACCGCATACAAATATCCATCGTCCGAGGTGAAGTACAAGGTGCCGTCTGAGCCGAGGGCGGGCGCGGCTTCGCTAATGCCGCCACCGGTTTTGTATTTCCAGACGAGCTTGCCTTTTTTGTTGACGGCGTACATCGCGTGGTCAACCGAACCGATGTAGACGGTGCCGTTTTTATCAACGACCGGAAAACTCGGGGTACCGTAGTTGCTGGTCTTATCCGGATCGGCTTTGGTGCTGTATTTCCACAGCACCGTCTTCGTTTTGGTATTGAGAGCAATGATTTTTCCTTCGGACGTCCCGACAAAGAGGGTGCCGTCCGGCATGATGGCCGGGGTGATGATGCCGGACATATCCCCTTTATCGGTACTGGTTCCGACGCCGGAATTGGTGTTCGAGGTCGGACCCTGGCAGGGGGGCAACGGCGGCTGCCCGCAGGCGGAACTCGAAGAAACATTCGGGCCTTTGCTCCATGACACTTTCCCGTCGCGCGTGAGAACAAACAATTTTGGTGCCGCCGGAACGTACAACTTGCCGTCTGCGCCAACAGCCGGCGAGCCGACGCGCGTCTGCTTGGTGT
>JACQBO010000056.1 GCA_016194465.1 Candidatus Kerfeldbacteria bacterium | reverse complement strand
GCGCGTGAGGGAGTAATTTGTCGCATGCTCTCGGTAGTCTATCAAGACGTGAGACAGATTTGCCGCTGGCCAGTGGTGAACAACGTTCGAAAAGTAAGCGAAGTCTTCAGCCCCCGTGACGGGGTACCCCCCGAGTTTTTCGTAGACGTGCCGACGGAAAATGACTGAGGGGTGGCAAAAAGCCGACGCGCTTAGCATCTTCCATGCAATCATCGGCGAGGCCGCCGGGTGTCGAAGCAGAGGGCGCTGACCATCCTGGTTAAAGGGTTGGTACGCGGTCCCGACCAGCATAATTTTTTGGTGCTGATCAAGGAAAGCTACTTCCTGAGCTAGACGATCAGGCCGGTGTCGGTCATCTTGATCAGCCCGGGCAATATATTCACCCCGTGCTTTCCGTAAACCGTGATTGAGAGCGTAAGGCAAGCCGTGTGGCTCCGGGTTATGCATGACCCGAATTCGGGCATCTTTCGCGGCCCAGCGGTGCAAACAGACGACTGAGCGATCGGTTGAACCATCATCAATGGCCAGCAATTCGAAATCCGTCAATGTTTGATTGACGAGACTCTGTAAGGCTTCGTCAAGAAACTCTTGTCCGTTATACACTGGCAGGATGATAGAAACGCGAGGTGTCACGTCTAGAGGATTCATGGGTTTACGGAAAAAGAAATATCTATTTTGTAAGAACGAGAACTCATACAGATACTCATAGGCGGGATTGTACCGCCGGTCTTTCGGAAGAGAAAATACTCGAGGCTTTTTGAAAACCCGCTTGAACAAGTCGGGGTCAGGCATGAGCTCTGAGCCAGTGATATTTTCCGAAGTTGAACCATCAGCGTTCCGGATCTTCAGCCGGATATCGTGATTGATGTGGGAAAAGTATTTCCGGCACGTCCGCTCAATGATTCTCAGGTATTCACGAGACGATGCCCGGTCCATCTCTGAGAAACTACAGGCATTATGAAACAAGTCGACCGATTGATCCGCCAACTGGAGGATGGAAAAATGCGGAAACACCCCCAGGTCGTAACCTTCAGTTGGGTCGGTCGATACGGCTCCCTCACCGAATAGTCGGATGCGTTTCTCCGGGAAAGCCGACAGCAGAAAGTAGGAAATAATGACGGCTACTTCGGGAATATCAAAGACCAGGTATTTGGCCACCGACCCTCGTGACAGCCGCACGGTTTGGTATGCTTGCCCGCCCGCACCGCCGCCAATTTCCACTACCGTTGCATCGGGAACATCACGAAGCAACTCGCACATCTCAACGGCGTGGTAGAGATGACGAAAGACATTGACCTGAACCACATCATCGTTCAGATAAATGCCGGCCGGATTGCCGACGAACGGGAAGTGCACGTCTCGAAGATCATAATCCAATGCTCGCAAACGGTCGCGATACCCGCTCCATGCGGCCTTGATATAAAGACGCCCGATCGGAGATGTGCGGTATAGCACATATTGCTCGTAACCCGTGCCGCCTGACCCCGCCGTGAGTTGCTCTCGGTTGAAGTTTTCCAATAACGTGGCCAGGTCTGAGGTATTTTCACTCTGGAGAGCGTCGATAAGTTGTTGGAAATTGAGATTGATCATTTCCAACCACATGCCGCGAATCTGAAAGGGTGGCGTGGCCTGAGGTTGCGCTTGCTTGGACGCTTTGTAAGCGGCGATAATTCGGCGGAGATGATTTGGATCAGAATGATAGTGGTGTTTATCCCGTCGGTGGTCAGCAAATCCCTTTGAGAGGTTCAACCGACGATCGGTTTTTGATAGTTTCATATACCCGACGATGACGTCGGAAACAAACATAATCCGGGTGGGCAGAAACCCGATAGCTTTTTGCCACAGCGTTCCCTCGAGCCAGGCAATCCTCACTCTCAGAATAAAACCGTTGATCCCTTTCGGTGACATTGGTACAGAATAAATTATTGAACGGTGCCTGTCAAGACACATCGGGCCGCGGAGAACATAGAAGTTACAGGTGTTCCGTGATTGATGCGAAAACGTTTTTGGGAAGCCAAGGCGCGAAAGCCGGTCCGTGCAAGAAACGCTGTCCATTTTTTTGGTAGCGCAGAAACTCAGGTTCAGTCATGGCTCGGAGGAACTTTTCCAGCTCAGCGAATCCAGAAAACTTTCGGAAATCCACGAAGCAGTCGGCTGGAACATAGTACGTAATATTTTCGGCGCCAAGATACACAGGCACGGTCCCGGCAAAAAAACAGTCAAATATTTTTTCGGTAATATACCCCTGGGTTTTCGATTCATTTTCGAAGGCGATGGCAAATTTGTATTTGGCGATGGTCGCGCGTTTGTCCGGCACAGTTCCTCGATAGCAGGCCGCATGTCGAAAGCCGGCAATAACATCCATCACGTACTGAATCCAGTGACCCGACTTGAATGCTTGAGACGCGGCACCGAGATTCAGCGTGCCATTGTGGTTCCAATCGAACCCATAGAGGTCGAAGTCAGGGTTGCGCTCGAAGTATCGAATCGCCTGGCGCCGCACAGAATAAAGCTCATGCTGAACGTAGCTGTATTTGTTGGCGTTCATGAGGGTCAAAAATTTTCGCTCAGACCAGCCTGGCAACTGCTCCATCAGCTCCTGTCCTTGCGGGTAGTACATTTTGAAAATATGCTTGTGGTCAACGAGGTTATCCAGAAACGTAAAGACCGTGCCATATTGATTCCACACCTCGGGTCGATACTGATCTGGTACGACTGGTTTTGGTTCCATGAGGAATAACACTAGTTGATCGCGGCGCAGGCCCGCCCGCTGGCAGGCGGCATACGCCGCCGGACGGTGATTGAAACAGAGAACCTTATCGGCTTTCGCAAGGTCGCCGCGGTCGTAGGTGTGTAATTCGATGCCTTTCTTTTGTAAGGAGGAGCAAAGCCATCCGAAGGGGCTCTCAAAGATCTTGTCTTGCAGATCTCCGTCATTGTGGGGGAAAAGAAGATATTGTTTCATGAGCGTTGTTGGCGCCAGGGACGGCGAATCAAAAGCTCGATAGGCAAACTTGCGAAGCGCACTGCGGCGTAGGCTTTCATATCGCGGCGGATGAAATCGGCCAGTCTCTGCCGGGCAGTCGGCGACATGCGTGTGTTCAGAGTCCGCCAAAACTTGTTGGGCGGCCAACTATTCCCAGCGTATCGGACCAGTGTTTTGACCCAACCGGATGGCGGCTGAGTCTTGTCGGGCAACCGTTCCAACCAACGAGAAAAGAAGTCGATCGTCGCCGTCATCATCCGGCTTTGATCTTGCTGCATGCCGCCCGAGTGGGTTCTAATCCCCACTAAATCGCGGTCGACAAAGTCGATCTCGGATTGCTGGGCGATGCGGAGCCACAAGTCCCAATCTTCAAGTGCCCGCAGTGACTCATCGAATCCCCCCGTTACGTGAAGCGCGGCGCGGCGGATGACAACCGCGCTGCCACTCCCGCTTACGATATTTTTTGGCAGCAAAGCCTCGAAGACACGGCCACGAAGCTGAGGAGGAATGATCGGTCGCCCAGGAATCGTGACCGTTTGTCCGGCTTGGTCAATCGAATGATAACCGCAATAGACCAGGTCAACTTTTTGATTCATGCTGTGATCCCAGATTCCCATTTGGGCCGACAGTTTTTGCGGTTCCCAAACATCATCCGCGTCAAGGAAGGCGACGAACTCGGAATGGCCTGCTCGCCAACCAGTATTCCGGGCCGCGCTCAGCCCTCGATTTTCTTGACGGAGATACCGGAGAGGAGTCACGCCATGATAGTGTCGTATAATGTCCGGCGTAGCATCGGTTGAACCGTCGTCGACAACAATAATGGTCTTGGCTGGCAGGTCTTGCCGATCGACTGATTCGATGGCTGACAAGATATGCGGCGCGCCATTGTACACGGGAATAACGACGTCGACCGAACGGGCTTTGGCCTGGGGGAAGAGCGGTGCCATATCCTTTTACTGGAGAAGTGAGCCAAGACGGCGGGTAAATTCCTCGACGCTCATGAGATGGAGAATATCTTGACGGTGGCCATCGAAGTACTCGTAGGCATACATCGTCTCAGGTTTTGTCTCAAGCGGCAAAAGCGCCTGATGTCCGCGGGTAATGACGGCGCACACTTCATCAGTGTCAATCGTTACAATGTTAATGTTCCGGTTCTCGGTCCGCAATTTGAGAATGGCTTTCCAGACGTCGCCGTGCCAAGCATCAGAGGCTCGTTCCCGACGCTGGGTGATTTCCTCGGTCGGGTTACAGTCATGAACAACAATCGTGCCGCCGTCGCTCAGCCACTTCAGGGAGTTGATGATGTCTCGGTACGCTTGCTCAAACAAATGTAAACCATCAACGAAAATAAGGTCGTATTTTTGGGTGATATGTTTGGCAAAAAACTCATCCGAGGTCATGGGAAAGGTGGATCGGACTTCCGGGGCAGGATCGACGCCATGTTTCGACTCGACGTGGATAGAATCGTGGCTCCAGCCGGGCTGAGCCGGAGTATTCACACCGATTTCAAGATACGAAGAATACCGCCTTTTTTTGATGAGCAGATTAATGAGTTCGGCGCGAGTCATGGCCGGCGATTTCTTTTTCTTGAACCAGAAAAACATAGGGTAGTAGTTACCGCTTAAATAATGACCGGTACTGATCTTTGTGATCAATGAGGTACGGCGGCAGGTTTGATTCATCGACCCAAAAGTTAAATTGTCGCCCGATGAAATCCTCATTCTTCGCTAGTTTTGACGAGATCTGCGATTTTATCGACTCGACATTGTATTCTTGGTGACCGTAGGATTCCAATTTTGTTTTTATTCGATCGACACCGCCGAGATTCGTAAAATGCCAGCCGCCGTTTTTTATGTATCGATATTTCGTTTTACTGGGCGTATCGAGATGATTAAGACTGTTGTTTCTGATGTTCTTGTATTTCGTAACGTACGTCCCCGCCCAGGACTCCGACGATCGATTGTTCAGGTAGTAAGCGTACATGTCTTGCCGAAGCTTGAAGACTCCATCCGCGCGGAAATCGAAATGCGCGAACGGGTTCCAAATTTCGTCGACATCGGAAATAAAACAAATATCTCTATCTCTCAACTCCGTCAGTGGTTTCTTCATAGATTCTTTTTGGTAAAATTCCCGTAGCCAATGCGTTTGGCCGGCTGGAACGTTATCAGAGGTCAGGCAAGTGTTGATAATCTCCCGATCCAAGGAACTTAATTCGGGATTATTCAGCCTTTGTCGTAGTTCATCATGGCTATCGGGCAAGTCATCGACGACATAATGAATAATCTTATCCTTAAACTGTGCCCATTGTTCTTGTTGCTCCTGGAAAAATAATTTTTTTGGCCGCCCGGAAAAGGTTTGGGTCGCTTCAACGATGACGAAATAATCGATGTATGGATCCAAAATATTCAACCGGATTTCCAACAAGTCAAGTTCATTAAAAAAAATGAAAACGTCGTAGACCTTGATAGTTTTTCGGTACTCAGCCAGGGCCTGAGCCGAGGGAGGGACCTTCGGTAATAATTTAGCCAGACGGTATTTCCACCCGCCGACCGTGCTGACGACTTTTTTGACTTTTGGTCGCCAGCCTTTTTGGGGAAAGTTTTGATGGGTATACCGCACCTCTTTATGCGTCAAGCGCCACAATCCGTGATTACGCATATAACTGTCAACTCGTTTTTCAAACAATTCTCCACCGTAGCGCGGGTATCGATCGGCGGCGGAATGACGCTCGCCATACACCTGCCCTTTGAAAACTTTTGTTGGGACTAGGTAACATTGATCGGAAAAACCGTCGCCCACAAACCAATCACCAATTTCAGAAAAAAATCCGTCGTTCAAGTTGGGTGCTCGGTCGGCCCAGAAAGGATTAGCGCAAACGTACCGGTGATCTTGGTCCATCATCTCGACTGCTTGGTTGATCCAGTCACTGCTGGCGGGCCTAACCAAACGAGAATCAGAAGAAAAGTGGAGAAGATATGGAGTCTGACAGAGGTAAAGCCCGACCAACTCGGCAATGGAATAGTAATAGCCACCATGGAAACTTTCCTTGGTCAGATGGAAATGTTTCAATACTTCGTCGGCGTAATCGTCAACAAAATAGTATGTATCAATCGTGCCCTGCGACTGACAATTTTTTGCCAGCGCCTCGACTTTGTTCCGGTCGGCCACGTTATTGATAATGACGACTTTTTTGGCGAAGTCATATCGACAGTAGTCAATCATTTTCTTCAGCCGATCTCCTTGGAGGATGTGCTGATAGTCGTTCTCGTAATACTTTGTCTCAAAGGTGACCATGGAAAGTTTTCTGACGAATTCTTTCAAATTACATTGGCAAACATCATGATTGTATTCTCCCCGTGATGCGGCGATAGAGGTTCGTTGCAACTTGCATCAGAGGATTTGGAGGAGACACCGGGCGACGAGGAATAACGACGAAGTCCTGGTCAATCGGTTTTAGCATTTTTTCGTTCAACTCGAAATTTGCGGTCCAAAGCGTATGTA
>JACQBO010000045.1 GCA_016194465.1 Candidatus Kerfeldbacteria bacterium | reverse complement strand
TTTCGTCTAACTGTGGGTAACGAGCATCTTTACTCGTCTTGTAATTTCGCCGAGTCCCTCGTTGAGAGAGTCGTCAACTCGTTATGCCATTCGTGCAGGTCGGAACTTACCCGACAAGGAATTTCGCTCTGATTGTTGCTACGCAACACGAGTTAACTCGTTGATTGGTTAATTCGTTGATTCGTTGCGAGGCGCAGTCATTTCTGCTGCGCTCTGCATATTGCTATGCAGATCAGACTATATCTTAAGAGCGGAGGTCGGATGTTGGAGGTCAGAGGTCGGTTTGAACGACCTGACTTCCAACTTCTGATTTCTGACTTCCGTTCTTCTGGCGTTTAGTCGTTACGGGGTCAAATCGAAACTGGGAGAAGGGGTCGAGTTTTTGGCTCGACCGAGGAACGGGGGAGTAGGGTGGGACGATTGCTCGTCCATTCTGCCGTGTGACAGCACGACGGAAAACGTTGTTCTGGGTTTCCCCATCACAGTTCGTTAGCTTCGCCCAGACTCACGCTCCGAGCTAGCTATTTCACCCTATCCTTCTCTCAGTTTCGATTGACTTCCCTCGGTGTTGCCCTGAGTTTATCGAAGGGGTTTCACCGATATAGCTCCGCCGTCGCCCCTCGACTATGCTCGGGACTTTGGCGGATCCGACCAGTATTGTTTTTGGCAATATTGTGTCGGACAAGTTTTCGCTAACGAGAATCATTCTCATTTAGCAGGACCATTTATACATTACTGTATAACGAGGCAGTTACTATTCCTTTCGCTGCACATGTATGATGCCAATGAATTGGCACGCTACATTATTTTCTTTGGAACTCGTGGGACTATTTACCTCATACAACCGTCCTAGTCCTTCACCACACCATCTTCATGATGTGGCAAACCTTAGGACGATTATAGTTATCGCCGGCGTTCATCAGCGCTTCGGATCAAGGCTTGCACCTCTCCCCTTAACGTTCTGACACTGGCCAGGCATCAGCCCCTATACATCAGCTTACGCTTTCGCAGGGACCTGTGTTTTTGGTAAACAGTCGGTTGACGTCATTTATTGCAACCCCACACCAATCGATTGACAATGTATCTTTCCTTCAAAGCGAATTCGGACCTTGAATTTTCGCTTCTTTAAAAAGTCATTATCACCCCGATTGGTGTGGGGTAGGTCATATACCGAAGGTACGACCACTGTTTTGCCGAGTTCCTAAACGAGGGTTCTCTCGTACGCCTTGGCAGATTTGCTGCCCATCCACCTGTGTCGGTTTCCGGTACGGAGACGCCGTGACGTAACCTCATGACTTTTCTCGGCCCATACATTTCCCACATTGGTCGGCTCTCGCGAGCCAATCTGCTCCCGCCTTTTGGCGGGATGGTCCATAACCAAAGAACCAGTGGAATCAATACATGCGTCATCATAAGGATAATCACGTCGTCGTGCAGGAATATTAACCTGCTGTCCATCAGTTACGCCTTTCGGCCTCACCTTAGGCCCGACTCACCCTGGGACGATTTGCGTTGCCCAGGAAACCTTGGATTTACGGCGAGCGGGGTTCTCACCCGCTGTTGTGCTACTTATACCTACATTCTCACTTCTGTACACTCCACGGTTGCTCGCGCGGCCCGCTTCGACGCGTACAGAACGCTCCGCTACCAAAGGATCATCATCACTGACGATCCATTCCTCAGCTTCGGTACGATGCTTAAGTCCCGATACATTTTCGGCGCACCAAGGCTCGACCAGTGAGCTATTACGCTTTCTTTAAAGGATGGCTGCTTCTAAGCCAACCTCCTGGTTGTTTGAGCCCCAACACTGCCTTTTAACACTGAGCATCGATTTTGGGACCTTAACTGGAGATCTGGGTTCTTCCCCTCACGTCCGGTGGAGCTTAGCCCCCACGGACTGACTGCTGGACTTGGCACACTGGCATTCGGAGTTTGGTTGGAATCACTAGGATTGCTCCACGTGATCCCATTCAGTGCTCTACCACCAATGTGAAACATCCAACGCTAGTCCAAAAACTATTTCGCGGAGAACCAGCTATCGCCGAGTTCGATTGGAATTTCTCCTCTACCCACAACTCATCCCAGAGCGTTGCACGACTCACGGGTTCGGACCTCCACGACGTTTTACCGCCGCTTCATCCTGGTCATGGGTAGCTCACCCGGCTTCGGGTCTGTTTCAAACTACTATCTCGTCATGAGCAGGGGACCAAACTTGCGCTTGGACACCAGCTCAATCAGAGCAATCGCCATTGAAGGCTCGCTTTCACTGCGACTTCGGTCTACTCGACCTTAATCTTTGTAGGTTGAAACAACTCGTAGGTTCATTCTTCAATAGGCACGCCGACATCCCCGCTTGCGCGGGGACTACGACTGCTTGTAAGCATATGGTTTCAGATACTATTTCATTCCCCTCACCGGGGTGCTTTTCACCTTTCCCTCACGGTACTTGTTCACTATCGATCACCAACAATATTTAGCTTTGGGAGTCTAGTCCTCCCGGTTTCGCACAAGATTTCACGTGTCTCATGCTACTCGAGTCGAATAACCAGTAAAGCTTTTGAGGGTTCATTTCGCCTACGGGGCGATCGCTCTCTTTGGCGGGCCGTTCCAGGCCACTTCGGCTATGAACTGGTCGTGACCTCACCCCCCGGCCCCCTCTCCTCGGTCCCCGCTTTCGCGGGGAGGAGAGGGGGAGACAGGGGGAGTGGTCAGACATGCGCTTTACTCCTAAAGTCACCCGAAGGGTGATACCGGACTTGATCCGGTATCCAGATCTTCAGGTCCCCGTTTTCACGAGGACAAGCTTTAGACGTTACTCACTCGCAACACCCTCAGAACATGCGGTCTTGTGAACCTTGCTCCCTTGCGGAAGCAGATCTAAAAGTTTGAGCTCTTCCCGTTTCGCTCGCCACTACTCAGGGAATATGTGTGACGGATGTCCGGATGCACCGTTGCCGATGCTTCCAAAATCTGTCACACGGATTGTTTTCTTTTCCTCAAGCTACTAAGATGTTTCAGTTCGCTTGGTCCTCCTCACACACCCTATATATTCAGATGTGGATGACAGCGGATTCAATCGCTGCCGGGTTACCCCATTCGGACATCCCCGGATCACAGGTTGGTTGCCACCTTCCCGAGGCTTTTCGCAGGCTCCTACGTCCTTCGTCGGTTGTTGATGTCGAGGCATTCACCATACGCCCTTAGTGTTCTGACTGAACGTCAAGACACGATTCATGCAGCACTGCATGAATCTCTATGGACCCCGAACCATAAAGGTACGGGGCGGACGAGAATCTCTACCGGAACCATCAACAAAGTTACTGGCGCCGCTTTTGATTCTTCTACTTGATGCTTCTATTTCGTTACCATTTTGTCCAACGCCACGGCTCGTGGCAATTGGACGACCTATTCAGTTGTCAATGATCTCGATTGACAGCACTCGGTTGGTCTCACGTTGTGAGGACAGGGACTGATGTCGATCTTTCGGCAGGTTCAGGAGAAAAAATCTGTACCGAGGGTACTGTCCGGGAAGCACAGTTGCAATCTTTCACCCCTGAGGAGGCTATGAAGGCAACGATTGGACAGTACCACTCGGTACAAAGAACATAAGGTGGAAAGAGCGGGCAGTGCGCCGGTGGGTACTAGGGGCCGTTCCCTAGTCCCTGACACAGCGCACTGCCGCGAAGATAGGAGCGGTGAACGGCACGGCGTCCCCCTCGTTACCCTTGCGGGCGACCCCATGGGTTCGGCTGTGAACGTTCCCGCTCCGAAGGATAGCGCCAAGGGCTCCGGCCGAGTTTCTGCGCAGCGGCACCCGATATTTTGGGTGAGCCCACTGCCTCGATCCGGAACGCGCTTGGCGCCTTTGTGATGGAATGAACAAGGATCGCGCCGCCCGGCTCCCGTCTGCCCGCTTTCCCCCAGCCGGATAAGACTTTAACCGTTTGGCGCGATGGAGTAGTCCCACGGACCTGTCGTGAACGGTGGTGCCGTTCGTTGTCGCTCCTGACGCAGGGCGCGAGGGTGTTGCAGAACTCGACAGACGTGGGAAGAAGATGAAGTGCCGCGCGGACCGCGGTTTGCACAGGCTCACTGGTCGTGCGCAGTCGTTATGACACGGCACTCCAAAGCTGGGAAGGAACATCATCGCGCCGTTCGTCGGGATCCCCTGAGGAGGTTTCCGGGCGGAGGTGGTGTCGCGAGTTGTGTAGCGTGGCGCGAAGGTTAAGGGAGTACCGAACAGCCGGTAGTGCGAGACTGGAACGGATGCTACCAACCATCACAGTACTCCCAAGAAGATCCGTGGAGCGTTCTTGTGCACCTTTGCACCACGACTAAGTGCTGCGGTTAGGAAGTTGGTCGTGGGTTTGGGAACGCGTCCACGGAAGTTCGCGGCGTGGTAGTCAGATGACGTTGAGCTTATACTCCGTAAAGTCCGACGGAGTTCGACCTTTCGGTCTTCGTACTTTTTCTGTCACCACGCACTATTTTCGAAGATCAGATGAGAAACGGGAATGAGATCTCGTTTCAGGATGATGTTCGATGGTTTGTGAATGTACTCGGCGGGTAGACCCTTCGCCACTGCGGTGGCTCAGGGTTCGATTCGTCCTCCGGACGAATCAAAAACCGCCTCGTCGGCGGCCCGTTGCAAATAACATGCTCTAGACGGATTTAGCCGACGATTGTCTCCTGATTGGCCGGTTGTTGCATACGGGGGCCGTTATGGATAAGCATTTGCGTACTTCTCAGGCTACACCGTTTCGGCAGGACTGTCAAGAATAGTTGGTTACAACATGGGGGAAAGGCTGTGTAAAGTTGACGTAGCTAAGTAAAAATGGCATAGTTTGGATTATGGAGATAAAAAATACTTCGCCGTGGCTTGATTCAGTGCCGGATAAAAAACAATGGTCAGCCCTCTCAGGCGAGGTCGGAAGTGATGTCGTCGTCGTGGGTGGAGGAATCGCTGGGGTGATGACCGCCTATCGTTTGGCGGTCGCGGGACAGAACGTTGTGTTGTTAGAAAAAAATCATATCGCCACCGGTGATACTGGTTTTACGACGGCGTTTGTGACACGCGTCCCGGACGTGATTTTGACCGACCTGGCAAAACGTCATGGCTTGGATTTTGTTAAAAATGTTTTTCAAGCCACAACGCAGGCGCAGACATGGCTTCGAGAACTGATTCAAAAAGAGAACATTGACTGTGATTTTCAGGCGGCCGATTCCTTTGATGTCAGTTATGAAAGTGACAACGTCGTGTTAGCTGCCGAATGGAAGGTGATGAAAGACGTTGAACCAAAATCAGCATGGGTTACAGGCGAAGCGGCAACCTCCGCTGGCTCGATGATCAAGGAAGCCATCCGTGTCCAGGGCGAGGGCGCTTTCGATGTTCGGAAGTTTATTTTTACTCTGCTGCATCGGCCCACCGCACAAGGAGTCAAGGTGTATGAAGAATCACCCATGGTCGGCTTTGAAGTTGTAGGCGATGAAGTGCTCGTGACCACCGATGGCGGATCAGTGCGAGCTAAGAGGCTCGTCATTGCCACGGGGCAACCCCTACCAATTTTTCCCGAATTCGCCCCGCACCTGAAGCAGAAAACAACCTATGCTGTGACCGCCGAATATTCTGGGCCGCTAGTCTTGAGTAAAAATATTTTTTGGGACACGGATCGACCATATCAATATTTCCGCAAGCTCGATGATCCCCGATCTAGTCGGGGAACGATCATGCTTGGCGGTGCAGATCAGGAAGGTAGCAAAGTAACTGCTGAGGAATCATGGAATAAGTTAAAAGCATTCTTGCGACATCGTCTACCGGGTGATTTTACCGTGACCAGGCAATGGTCTGGTAGTTTATGGGAAACGGTTGACGGTTTACCATATGTCGCGGCTCATCCGTGGCACGGAAACAAAGTCGTGGTAATCACCGGACTGAATGGAAACGGAATGGTCATGGGAGCCATGGCGGCCGGGATTGCCACGGATCTTGTCCTCGGTCGTGAGAATGCTTCGGCCAAGCTGTTTGATTTTTCTCGTAATAACATTCAATTGAAGAAGAAAACGTCAAAAACAGCCGGGTCAAAGATTCGGCCACTGGGCTGGGTGCTCGCCGCTGCGTGGGCGCTTATTTTTCTCACGCCGGGCTACGTTTTTTTTCACCAGCGGGGTGGCTTGGCCTTCTTACAAGGCACGGACTTGTTGAGCTTTAGTCATCGGATTTTTCCTTTGTTTGGGCTCTATGCTTTTACTCTGGTTTGGACGCAGTTCATGATCGGGACAAGTCAGAGCTTATTGAAGAAAGTAATCCCCAGGATTATTACATTCCACCGACGCGAAGGGGCGTTTGCGCTCACCTTCGCGCTTCTCCACCCCCTGCTACTCTTTATCGGGGTCGGTCACGCGGCATTTTGGGGTCGGACATTTGTGGCCCCGAAACTCGTGCCGTATGTCTGGCTTGGTTATTTTCAGCTCCTGATCATGTGTACTACCGCTGGGACTGCTCTGCTCATGCGCCTCAGTTCTTTAAAACGAGTCTGGCACACCATCCACTATTTAAACTATGTTTTATTTGTTTCCATATGGATCCACTCATGGTTTCTAGGATCGGATGTCCAATCCACATGGTTAAAGTATCTCTGGCTGTTCGCGGCGACGGCGATCACCGGTGTCGTGATTCGACTTCGGACATATTATCGTCAGAGGATTGTCCCTGAATCATCTGGCGAAATTAATGATGGTTGGGAAACGATTATTGCCATGGAGAAGGTTGCGCCCGGGCAGCCGCATTGCACGACGGTCACCGGGCAGGCGCTTGTCCTGATTCGGCGTGGCGATGGGGTAACGGCAATGGACAATACGTGCTCGCATGCCGGTGGCCGACTGTGTGACGGAACGATTGACGGACAAATGATCGTTTGCCCGTTGCATAGTTCGGCGTTTGATGTTCGGACCGGCGCTGTCGTTCATGGTCCGGCGCGGTTGCCGCAACGTATCTATCCTACACGTATCGTCAGCGGACAAATTCAAGTGCGGATGAAATAAAAAAAATCCAGCCTGGGGTGAGGCTGGAGGTTGGGGG
>JACQBO010000043.1 GCA_016194465.1 Candidatus Kerfeldbacteria bacterium | reverse complement strand
GGTCGAGGTTCGATTTTTCCAATGGCGAATTTTGGGTCCGATTCAAGCATGAGAACTATTTAAATTGCGGAAAGACTTGATGCTGCAGCGACTGAACTTCTTTGTTTGCTGGAGCCGGAGTTTTTGGTGCGAGGCGGAAACTTTTAATCGCTTGAGAAAGTTGCTGAAAAATATTGTCTTCACCCGACGGTGTCCGCTCGTACTTGAATGAGGCCGCCCAGCCGACGACGATCAGGATCATCAGCACGAGGACCGAGGTCCACATCAACCGGCGCCGCCGCTCCTCTGGCCAGCGACTGATCGGCGTGCCAAGTTTTGCTCCGATCGGTGTCTTTTTTAGGGGAGCGAAGGTACTTCTGGGCGACGTCAAGGATGGTTTTTGCCTGGCCGATGGTAGATTGCTGGGCGGGCTAGCCGGCCGGGTTTTTGGGGAGGCGGCCCCGGCCATCACCTTGACCGGTATAGAGATTTCGTGATCGCGGGAAATTTTTTTTCTGCGCGGTGGCATATGTTACGACTGGCTCAGGACGACCACCTGTGTTTCCTCGGCCGGTAAGTCTTTTTTTCCTACTCGAAACTTATCGGTGGGGGTAACGGCTTTGGCACCCATCTCCTTCAGAAACTTTTCGGCGCTGTCCTGATCATTTTTAATCCCTTCGGACTTGAATTGAATCGGAATGACGATTCGGGGCTCGATCTGGCTGATCAGTTCGGCCGCCTGCTCCCCGTTGAGCACCACGTGGCCGCCGACGGGGACAAAAAGAATATCAACTCCCTCCAGCTGGGCCAGCTCGCCATTCTCCAGCTTGTGGTTGAGATGACCTAGATGTCCGAGGCTCAAATCTTCGGCTTCGAGGCGCCAATGTACATTGGCCGGATCCGTGGGGAGGTGCAACCCGTAGACAAAAACGTTTTGACGCTCATACTCACCTGGCTCGTCAATCACAAATGGTTCCCCAGTAATATTTATGTTACCACGGGTCTTGGCACTCAGGGCCACTATGTTGGCGTTCAGCCGCCGGCCCTTCCCGTTTTCCTGGGGCGGGTCAATGATCAGGGCTGTCTCTTTGACTTGGAGCTTAATGCCGGCTTGGCCGAGCCATGAAATCACCATAGAAAAGCAAGGCAGAATAAAGAATAATCTGCTCCTATCTTAGCAAAAAATCAGCCGTTTGCCAAGCCCTGTTCGGGTGCACCTTGAGGCTGTTTTTCGAGCCCCGAATCAGGCCCATATTTGTGATCGAGGTAGCGCTTGATATGGTGGTATTTGGAGGGTGGCAGGATGTAGAGTAGGGCATGCACCTCAGTATGAGTTTTTGGACCGATGTTTTTCCCACGCTGTAAGTTATTACGCATGGTGTCGACCATGCTGATGAAACGGTGGCGGAAATTCAAGTATAAGCCAGATGCACCAGAAATTATGTCTTCAGCCGTGGCCTCTTTGAATAATCTGTGGAGCGAGCGCGTTGTGTCCTTGGCCGCCTGTCCAGCTGTTGCCAAAGCCCCCGTATAGTAAACAAATCGTTCAGTTTCTGTCATGACCGCTTTATCTAAGCCATGCTTCTCAGCTAGATCAAGACCGAAGTCGATTCGCTCAGCTTCTTCTAACTCAGCCAGCAATTCTTCGTGGAGATAGTTTAGCAAAGTTGGCGTTTCTTGTTCAACAAGTCTGTTTTTCTGATCTTCAGACATAGCTAAGGCCGGATCATCAACTTCTTGGAATGCGTTCCTGATCGACCTGACGGCATGACCGGAAGGATCACGGAATTGTATGACCGTCGCGTCGAGGATATTATGAACTCGCTCGTGCTCAATCACCTGCTCGGGATTTCGCGCCCCATCCCGGATCAGATTTATGGGCCTTCCAACATAATGGATTCCAACGGCCCCGGGAGATTCCGTCACTTGGTCGAAGTGATCGCTGGACAGAGTAATGCTGACGTCAAAAGGTCCCCATTGAACTTCTTTCATTTTGCTTTCATCCAGGTTCTTCAGACCAACCACATTTTTCAAATACCCAGATAAGTTTTTCCGTTCTTTCAGCCTGGGCAAGAGGGCATGTTTAAACTGAAGGTCAAAAAGAACACTTCTCATGTTAAGCTCAAACACCAAGTCCTCATCATTTCGCAGCTCATTCCGTTCCGCCGATTTTTGATCCCAGAGCTCGATTAACTCTGCGTAACGCGCGGCCGATTCTGGAGTGGATTCAGGAACTGGATCGGTAATAGATTCAAAAGGCCGAATTTCTGCTTCTAATAACTGAAGTTCTATCCGCACATTATCCAGTCGAGAAACTTTTTTTCGTATTTCCGGCGTTGTTTTACGTTCCAAAGCATCAATCTCCGATTCCATCATCATCGTGACCACTTGATCATTCTCTGCTAAGACGGCATTATCGGCCACCTCTTTTATCCTTAAGACCTCAGAAACTTTTTTCCCCAAACGATCAAAAATCTCCGCCTCATTCGCTTCCCACCGCGACTCAGCCGGTTTCATCGGCTCTTCAACGGGAGCTTCGAAATGCGGCTCAGTGATTTCCTCAGGAAATGATGTTTCCGGCATAATGTTTAGAGCGGCAAATCCCGATCAACTTGGCTCGTGTCCGGAATGACCGGCTCAGATTTTGGCTCACCTGGTGCCGGCGGGACATCGTGATGAACGACTGGAACCCCTGGGCCAACGGCCGTTTGGTCTTCCTGGTGTGGCCGGACCGGGCCGAAACCGCTGGTCACATTCTGCCACCCGCCTGGGGCACCATGGTGCGCACTTTGTTCGGTTGGGGGTGCGGGGTGGTCGCTCGGGGTATGTGGCGGACCATTTTCGTCACCTGGGGTGGGCGTTGGAGACGCCGGGGTCTGGCTGAGCGTCTTGGTCATCGTTGGCGGACCATGCTGGATGCCAAGTCGCTCACGGACAATATCGATCGATCGCGGTTCTTGGACTGGTGGCGGTGGCGGCGGAGTATGTTCTTTGTCAATGCGACTGACCACACCCTGCGCCTCCTGGTACTCACGCCCGGCCGGGTGAAAGCCCTTCAACCGCAAATGTTCCTCGTGTGCCTCTTTAAACATGCCGCGAACAAATCGTTCTTTTTCCTGGCGCGTTCCAATCTGGTATTCGCTCTTTCGCTGCCGCCCGTAGTAAGCGATGTCCTTATCTTTGATCTCACCGGGGTGGTGCAATGCCTTTTTTGATAACTCCTCGAGCGTTTTCCTGTCTTGTTTCGGGACATAGCGGCCGAATGATTTTCGTTCCACCTCTTTCTTGATGCTCGGGGTGAATGTGACTTTGGCCGGCTTACTTAAACGAAAACTACGATGGCTCCGAAGCGATCGGTTCATCCCGCTCGAACTTGGCCGACTGAACCCGGTAAAACGAGGAGAAAAAAGTCCCATAGTCATATTGTACCTCTTTTTTGTTACCATGTCAATTATAGGAGATGAACGACTTGCAAAAAAAACTACGATCAGCTATAGTCCTCGAACTGACCGTACGTATCTATCGCTCAACTTATTTTTTCCGGTGTCGAGGCAATGCTCGACCAGAGCGAGCCGGACTCGTCCTGCCGCGGCAGGCGGGTTAGACAATAGATTTGATGGCTACGCCTTCACCCCTCCGCCCAGCATCCAGCGAAATGGATGTTTTATTGCAAAGTCAGACCGTACCGCAGCTACCGCAAGTCGGCGACATTATTCACGGCACGGTTGTATCGGTCTCCAAAAATGAAGCCTTGATTGATATTGGCGGCATCACGACTGGCGTGGTGCGCGGTCGGGAAATGGTCGATGAATCCGGCGTGACGGCCGACATCAAAGCCGGTGACGAAGTGGAAGCCACAGTCTTGGAGTTGGAAAACGAGAATGGCCAAGTCGAGCTGTCGTTCCGCTCCGCCGGTCACCAGAAAGCCTGGGATGAACTGACCCGCCTGCTGAATAGCGGCGAGGTGATTGATGTGCCAATCGTTGATGCCAACCGTGGCGGGCTGATGGCCACCGTCGGCCGGATCGAAGGTTTTTTACCGGTCTCCCAACTGACCCCCGAGCACTACCCCCGGGTTGAGGGCGGGGACAAGAGCCGGATTCTCGAAGCCCTCCGACAGTTCGCTGGGCAGATATTCCGAGTCAAGGTGATTGATGTCAACGAAGCCGAGGAAAAATTGATCGTATCCGAGAAGGCGGCTTGGGCCAAAGAGCATGCCGCCATTGTCTCCGGCTATAAAGTCGGCGACGTGATCGAAGGCAAGGTGACCGGCGTCGTTGACTTCGGCGCGTTCGTTGAATTCGGTCAGCACCTCGAAGGGCTGATTCACATTTCCGAACTGGCTTGGCAACGGGTAGATAATCCTCGTGATATCTTAAAAGTCGGTGACCAAGTCCAGGCGGTGATTATTGGGATCGACGGCACCAAGATTTCTCTGTCGCTCAAGCGGTTGAAAGATGATCCTTGGAAAAAAGCCGTAGAAAAATACAGCGTCGGCCAGGTAGTCAAAGGCAAAGTCTTGAAACTCAACCCCTTTGGTGCCTTTGTTGAGCTCGATGAAGAAATTCATGGCCTTGCGCACATCTCCGAGTTGTCCAAGAAACCGGTGCGGAATCCGTCGGATGTCGTCAAGGAAGGCGAAACGAAAGAGTTCAAAATTATTTCGATTGAACCAGAATCTCACCGCCTCGGCCTCTCGATGAAAGCGCTGGAAGAAGATGCCGCGCCGAAAACCGCTGACGGCGAACGCGTCTCGGACCCGGCTTTAGCGGGAAT
>JACQBO010000036.1 GCA_016194465.1 Candidatus Kerfeldbacteria bacterium | reverse complement strand
GCACTAATTTCCAGTGTATTCAAGCCGGGTTGAAGATCGATCCGGACGGAGAAAGTGCCGTTAGCGGCAGTATCGACTGCCTGGTTGTTGATCGCAACTTTAGCGCCGATCTCGGTTTGGCCCACGACGGTGATAAAGGTGGCTTTTTGGCTGCGGTCAGAGGCGGGCTGTGTCACGACCAGAAGTGGGGGCGAGATTAGTCGAGCTACTTGCCAGCCGAAATACCCGATAACAACGAGAATAAGAGCTGCCGCCAAGACCAATCGCCGATGCTGGCGCCACCATGGGGTCCTGTGCTTGGAGCGCTGGGCGAGCATGGGACGCTTGGCCGGTCGCGCGGCGGTCATGATCGTGTACTCGGCAGCAAACGTCTCCATTGCCGCGTCCAAGCTCAGGCCCATGCGTTGGATATAGAGCCGGACAAAGTTTCGGGCGTACACCGGGCCGGGCAGTTCCTGATATCGCCCTTCTTCGATGGCCGACAAGTATTTTGATGCCACGTGAATCTCGCGTCCGATCTCATCGAGACTCAGATGTGCTTCTTCCCGTAGCTGGCGTAAGCGCTCACCGAGTGTGTCTGGGGCCGCGATCGGTCTCTGGCGAAACATCATGCGTGGTCGGGTGGTGCGTCGGCGTCATCTGGGTTCTCATCACGGGCACCCGATTCCGGATCTTCCTCATCCGAAGTACCGGCCGACGTGGCTTGAGGCTCGGACGCCTGATCAGTTCCGAGACCGACCTGCTCGCCAAAGACTTCCCGCGGCTTGGCGCCTTCACCCGGGCCAATAAACCCTTCCTTCTCCAGCAAGTCAAGAATTCGGGCGGCCCGCGCATAGCCGACCCGGAGCCGGCGCTGCAGGAGGGAAGCCGACGCCTTGCCGGCTTGAATGATCACCTCTTTCGACTCGGCCAGAAGCTCATCGTCTCCGAGATCCTCAAGGCTTTGTCCCAATGCCGGGCTAGGTTTATCAACAATATCGTTCATGTAATCAGGTTGAGCCCGGGCCTTGAGAAATTGCACCACGCGTTCGACTTCCTGTTCGGACACATACGCTCCCTGAAAGCGTTTGGGCTTGCTCAGCTCCGCCGAAATAAAGAGGAGGTCGCCTTTGCCGAGCAATTTCTCCGCGCCGGATGAATCCAAGATGGTGCGCGAATCAATTTGCGAGGCGACGTTAAAGGCCATCCGGGCAGTCACGTTCGCTTTGATCAGGCCGGTGATGACGTCAACCGAGGGGCGCTGCGTGGCCAGCACCAGGTGAATCCCCACCGCCCGGGCCATCTGGGCGAGCCGCACGATCGCCCCTTCAACCTCGTTGGCCGCGACGGACATCAGGTCGGCCAACTCGTCGATAATCAGGACGATATAGGGCATGTCTAACCCGTTGTCTTGGCGATACGAGCCGATGTTGCGTTTGCCGGCTTGGGATAGAATACTGTAGCGACGATCCATCTCACCTACCACCCAGCGCAAAGCATTAATCGTTTTGGTCGTGTCGGTAATGACGGGGGTCAGGAGATGAGGAATGCCGTTGTAGACGCTCAGCTCTACCCGTTTCGGGTCGACCAAAATGAATTTCAAGTCATCGGGCGAATTGCTATATAGCAGGCTGATAATCAGACCATTCACCATCACCGATTTTCCCGACCCGGTCGCGCCGGCAATCAGCAGATGAGGCAGCGGATCGAGGTTGGCAATCGCCGGCTGTCCGCTAACGTCTTTGCCGATGCTGAAGGTCAGGTTCGATTGGCGCTGGCGGAAAATATCGGAGGCGAGGATCTCTCGCAGCCGGACGGTGGCCACACTTTTGTTTGGAACTTCGATGCCCACCAGCGACTTGCCGGGAATCGGCGCCTCAATTCGGATGGGATGGGCGGCTAAAGCCAAGGCTAGATCGTTATTGAGACCTGTAATCTGCGACAACTTCACGCCCTCCGCCGGTTTCAGGGTATATTGCGTCACGGTCGGGCCAACGTGAATTTCCCCCATTTCTACGTTGATACCGAAATTCTGCAATGTCCGTTGAATCTTCGTCTTATTATCCTCGATGTTACCGCTGGTCGGCTGACTCGTCGCGCCGTCAAGCACATCCAATGGAATGGAGATGGTTCGCCGAACCCGCTTGGCTGGTTTCGGCGCGATCGGTACAAGATCCAGCTCTTCATCGCTTGGCTCGGCATCTTCGTCATCATCCTGTATATCTTTCTTTTTGAACTCCGGGTCGGCTTCGTTTTGCTCCTCCTGAGGAATGCTCTTGGCTAAGCGGCGGCGCCAAACCCAGGCCCGCCAGGATTGCAGGAGGCGGCCGGCGATATTGCCCTGTCGTAACAAGTTCACCAGGGTCGTATTCAGCATGATCAACAGGCCAGCCACAAATAAACCGAGCAGGATCAGGCCGCCGGCCCATGGACCAAGGCTGCTGCGCAGGGGATAATCGAGTAGGGCGCCAATATATCCGCCCCCGCGACCAGCCAGTGCCTGCCGGAAGCTATCCGCAACAGGAATAAATTGTTGCAGGAGAGCCAGGCTGCTTATGAGGGTCAGCAGGAATCCAGCCCACCGGCTGGTGGCCACGTGCCAGCGTTCGGGAAAAAGCAAAACGATGCCGAGGACGGCTAAGTAGATTGGTATGATATACCGTTGCCAGCCAAACAAGGTACCAAGCGCCTGGGCAATATAAGTACCCAGTAACCCGGCCGCCCCGATGATACTCAGTGCACTCACCGCCGCGCCGGTCAAGACAAAGACGGTCAGAATCCCATGTCGAGTCTCTGGTTTGAGGCTGGGCGACCGGGCGACAACGGGCGCCGGGGAAGAGGCTTCTTCAACCGGGGTGCGTCGCCTCGAACTTCGGGGAGTCTGGGCCATAGAAAGGCTTAGTATAGCAAAAAAATGGCCACCCAACAAACGTGAATCTCAAAAAAACAATGTTCTGTTTCCCCTAGGCTGCTTTGGCCGTGGCCGCGTCAAACTCGGCTAGTTCTTTTTGACGTTCCACAAAACCGGTACCGGCGGGAATAGGTTTACCGATAATCACGTTTTCTTTGAGCCCCCGGAGTGGATCAATTTTTCCGGACACGGCCGCGTCAATCAAGACCCGGGCCGTTTCCTGGAACGAGGCGGCGGACAGCCAGCTTTCCGTCGTCAGCGAAGCCTTGGTCACCCCAAGTAAGAGCGGCTCAACCTCTGGCACATGCTTCTTTTTCTTGGTCAGTTCCTGGGTCACCGCTTCTGCCGCTACCCGGTCAACGATTTCACCGGCAATGAGATCGCTATCACCGGCATCGCGAACATAGACCCGGGAGAACATTTGACGCACGATCACTTCGATGTGCTTATCGTTGAGATATTGGCCCTGTGAAGAATAGATGAACTGAATCTCCTTGATGATATATTTCTGCACGGCTTGGCGGCCTTGGAGATGGTAGAGTTCATGCAGGTTGATGCTGCCTTCGGTCAGCACCGTGCCCGGGCCGACTAAGTCACCATCCTTAACGTTGACGGCCACGGCGTTTGGCACGGCGTAGGTGGTCGTTGCTTCATGATCATATTCCACCATGACCGCCTTGGGCTCCAGCGTCACCTTGCCGGCATGCTGCGCCACAACGGCTTCCTCGCCCAGGAGCATCATCGTATCGCCAACTTGGACCTGCTGCCCGGCCGTTACTTTGACTGTGGCTTTGCTCTTCGCCCGGGCCTTGGGCAGGTCGTATTGGTCTTGGCCGACGGCCTGGTGCATGATTTTAATATCCCGGTGATCGCCGGCGGCTTCCACCAGCACTCGACCAGCCACTTCCGCCAGGAGGGCGGCGGCTTTGACCGGACGAGCTTCAAACAACTCTTCTACCCGTGGCAACCCTTGAGTAATGTCCTGACTGCCGGCCGCGCCGCCCATGTGAAATGTTTTCATGGTTAACTGCGTGCCTGGTTCACCAATCGACTGGGCGGCAATAATCCCAACCGCCGTTCCCGATTCGACCATGGCGTTGTGCGACAGGTCGTACCCATAGCAACGCTGGCAGAGGCCGCGACGGGCGCGGCAGGTCAACACGGAACGAATCGCTACTTGGTTGAAGTCTTTCTTGGCAAGTTTTGCCGCTAGCTCTGCGGTGACGATCGTGTCCGCCTTGGCGATCACTTTACCCTTGGCATCGCGAAGGTCGGCGGCCAAAATCCGGCCAATCATTCGCTGTTCAATATCGTACCCCATGTCATCGCTTTCCGGCCGGGTCATAATGAATCCTTCGGTGTCATCACAGTCTTCGATGCTAATGACCACGTCCTGAGAAACATCAACCAGACGGCGAGTAAGATACCCGGCGTTGGCCGTCCGGAGGGCGGTATCAGTCAAGCCTTTCCGGGCGCCATGGGTAGAAATAAAGTACTCGAGGACATCAAACCCTTCTTTGAAGCTCGCTTTGACTGGCAGTTCCATGGTTTGCCCCGAAGAGTTCAAGACCAGCCCCTTCATGCCCATCATCTGCGTCGTTTGTGGCCAGGAACCTCGGGCGCCGGAGTTGATCATCATGAACACCGGGCCGAGCTTGTCCAGCGATTCTTTCGATGCCGCTTGGATTTCTTCCTTGGCCGCGCTCCACGTTTGAATTACCCGAACATAGCGCTCCTCATCGGTCAAAAGACCATCATTAAACGACTCATGAATTTCATTGATTTTGCGCTCGGCGGCGCCCATAATACTCTTCTTTTGCGCCGGTACTTCCAAATCGGCCATGCCCCAGGAAATTCCTGACTTGGTCACATTCGTGAAACCGAAGTTCTTGATGGCATCAAGGAAAATGACTGTCCGTTCTTGACCGAGCTCGTTGAGGCAACGGTGAACCAGCGCCGACAGGGTCTTCTTATCCATGCTTTCATTAATGTATCCAAACTCCTTCGGGGTGATGGCATTAAACTCCAGCCGGCCGAGGGTAGTGGAAAGTAATACGCCGTCGACCCGAACCCGAATTTCATCCTGGACGCTGATGCGCCCGGATTCGTAGGCCAAGCGGACTTCGGCCGTATCGGTAAAAACAAAGTCTTTCTTTGTACCAACTTGAGTCATATAGTAACAGCCGAGCACAATGTCCATGTTCGGACTGACCACCGGGGTACCCGTTGCCGGTTTGAGCAAATTTTTGGTGGACATCATCAGGTTGGCAGCCTCCCACTTGGCTTGTTCGGTCAAGGGCACGTGCACCGCCATTTGGTCTCCGTCAAAGTCGGCGTTAAAGGCGACGCAGACCATCGGGTGGATCTGGATCGCTTTCCCTTCGATCAAGATCGGTTGAAAGGCTTGAATGCCCAGGCGGTGCAGGGTCGGGGCCCGGTTGAGCAGGACCGTGGCATTTTTCGTTACCTCTTCGAGGATATCCCAAACTTCGGCGTGCCCGGCTTCCATATAACGACCAGCCGAACGGACATTATGAACCAACTCACGCTTGATCAACTGGGAAATGACAAATGGTCGAAACAGCTCCAGCGCCATTCGTTTCGGCAAGCCACATTGATTGAGCTTGAGGTGCGGCCCGATGACGATGACCGAGCGGCCAGAGTAGTCGACACGCTTCCCCAGGAGGTTTTGCCGGAACCGGCCTTGTTTGCCTTTGAGCATATCGGCAATTGAGCGCAGCATCCGCTTTTGACCAGTCGAGGCGGTCACGGTCTTGCCGTGCCGGGCGCCGTTGTCAATCAAAGCATCAACGGCTTCTTGCAACATCCGCTTCTCGTTACGAATGATGACTTCCGGCGCGTTCAACTCAATCAGCCGCTTTAAACGGTTGTTACGGTTGATGACGCGACGATATAGGTCGTTCAAATCCGAAGTCGCAAAGCGACCGCCGTCGAGCTGGACCATCGGTCGCAAATCTGGGGGGATAATTGGCAATACCGTCGTGACCATCCACTCGGGACGAATGCCATTGCTTTTTAAGTTCTTGGTCAAGCGCAGCCGACGGATAATCCGCCGCTGGCGATTTTCCGAAGCCGTACCCGCTTCCTCATCCAACTCAGCGATCAGCGTATCGAGCTTAATTTCCGATAGCAGTTTGTGCACGGCTTCCGCCCCAATCGAGGCCTCGAAAACGTGGCCGTACTTTAACGATAAGTCCTGGTAGGCTTGTTCGGTTAAAATTTGCATCGGCGCTAAGCTTTTCAGCTCGCGGCGAGCGGTGTCTACCGCCTCATCCAGTCGTTCATGTTGTTCGAGTTTGGCCGCCTGAAGATTCTTTCCCTCAATCTCCGTCTTTTCCTTCTGTGCTTCTTTAGCCGTCGCTTGCAACTTCAGCTGGTTGAGGCGCTGGTGAAAGTCGTTGTCAATTTGTTTCTTCTTGGCTTGAAATTCAGTTTCCAGTTGGGCCAAGGTGTCATTCCGTAGATCTTCGTTGACACTGATGATAATAAAGTTGGCGAAGTAGATGACTTTTTCCAAGTCTTGTACGCCCATATCCAGCATCAGGCCAATCTTTGAGGGCACGCCCCGCAGGAACCAGATATGCGAAACGGGTGCGGCCAGATCGATGTGTCCCATCCGTTCGCGGCGAACGACTGAGCGAGTTACTTCGACGCCGCATTTATCACACACAATCCCTTTGTAGCGAATCCGCTTATATTTACCGCAAAAACATTCCCAGTCTTTTGATGGACCAAAAATTTCTTCGGCAAACAGCCCCGATTTTTCCGGTTTTTGCGTCCGATAGTTGATCGTTTCCGGTTTGGTCACTTCACCGAATGACCAGCGATGAATATCGTCCGGCGAAGCGACGCGGAGGCGAATGGCTTTAAAATTGACGGTTCGTGTTTCCTCGTAGGGCATACCCCGTTAGAAATTTGTCAAAATAAATCTACTCGAGACCGACTGGTCATCTCGAGTGTTCTTTTTCCGAAATAGCGGCATGGCTTCAAATTTCATACGGGGCATACTAGGCTTGGTTAGTCACTTTGGCTGGGGCGGCGGTCGGTTCCGAATCATCCTTCAAGAGATCAGGGAGTGGCTCGAATGCTCGCCGTGGTCGTTCATCTTCGGTTACTACCACCTCGGCGCCAATCAGTTCCACTTCGAGACCGAGACCTTTCAGCTCGCGGACCAGCACGTTGAATGATTCCGGAACATTGAGCTTACGGATTGGCTCGCCTTTGATCACGGCCTCATAGGCCTTCGACCGGCCGGGAACATCATCAGATTTGATGGTCAGCATTTCTTGCAGCGTGTGTGAAGCACCATATGCTTCAAGCGCCCAGACTTCCATTTCTCCGAACCGCTGGCCACCAAACTGGGCCTTGCCACCGAGCGGCTGTTGGGTCACGAGGGAGTACGGACCGATCGAGCGTTGGTGGATCTTGTCTTCCACCAAGTGGTTGAGTTTCAGGACGTACATCACACCCACATTGACCGGCAGTTCAAATGGTTGGCCGGTCCGGCCGTCGTAGACGACTTGTTTGCCTGTCTCGGGCATCCCGGCCTGCTTCAGGAGATCGCGGATCATGATTTCCGGCAAGCCATCAAGGACGGGGGAAGCCACCTGAAAGCCAAGTTTCTTGGCGGCGAAGCCAAGGTGGGTTTCCAAAATTTGACCGAGGTTCATCCGCGAGGCAACACCCAAGGGGTTGAGGATGATGTCCACCGGCGTACCATCAGCCATATACGGCATGTCTTCCACCGCCACGATGCGGGAAATGACGCCTTTGTTGCCATGACGGCCGGCCATCTTGTCACCCACCTGGATTTTTCGGAGCTGGGCGACCGAAACTTGAATTTGCTTGATTACGCCGGACGAAAGTTTGTCCCCCTTGTCCCGGGAAAAAACTTTGATATCAACAACTTTGCCGTGCTCGCCGTGCTCGAGGGTCAGCGATGAGTCTTTCACGTCTTTGGCTTTTTCTCCGAAAATGGCGCGCAGAAGTTTTTCTTCGGCCGACAGTTCTGTTTCACCTTTGGGGGTGATTTTCCCCACCAAGATGGCACCCGATGAGACTTCGGCGCCAATCCGGACGACGCCTTCCTCGTCCAGATCCTTCATTTTTTCTTCCGACACGTTGGGGATGTCACGAGTGACGACTTCCGGACCAAGCTTGGTGTCACGAATATCAATGGTAAAATCTTCAATGTGAATCGACGTGTAGCGGTCATCGTGGACCACCCGTTCCGAGATGAGGATGGCGTCTTCATAGTTTCCGCCTTCCCAGGGGATAAAGGCGACGGTCAAGTTCTGGCCTAAGGCCAGTTCACCGTTCTCGGTGGCCGCCCCATCGGCCAGTAAATCGCCGCGTTTGACTCGCAAGCCGGGCATAACCACCGCTTTTTGGTTGATCGAGGTCGAGGCATTGGACCGGAAAAAATTACGGAGGTGGTAGCTGCGGATGTTGCCATCGTCTTCCTGCACCTGAATCTCGCTGGCTTGGACCTTCATCACCTGGCCATCTTTTTGCGCCAGGATCACTTGTCCCGAGTCAGCCGCCGCTCGGGCTTCCACGCCTGTGCCCACAATCGGCGATTGCGGCTTAATACAGGATACCGCCTGGCGCTGCATATTCGTGCCCATCAGGGCCCGGACGGCATCATCGTGTTCCAAG
>JACQBO010000040.1 GCA_016194465.1 Candidatus Kerfeldbacteria bacterium | reverse complement strand
GGTGGTTTTTTTCGGGCCAACCTCAACCGACCAAAAGACCTCGGCAACGATCAATTAATTTTTTCCAAAGGGCATGCGGCGCCATTGTTGTATGCGTTATATGCCGCCGCGGGCAAAATCTCACGGCGTCAGCTCATGACATTGAGAAAGTACCATAGCCCATTAAGCGGTCATCCCATGTCCGAGTTTCCGTACACGGTTGCCCCAACCGGGTCACTCGGTCAGGGCCTGTCCGTCGGGGCCGGGATCTCATTGGCGAACCAGAAGGCGCGCCGGGCCAGCCGGGTGTTTGTACTGCTTGGTGACGGCGAAATGGCTGAAGGACAGGTTTGGGAAGCAATGCAATTCTCGTCTTTCCACGGTCTCAATCACTTGGTCGGCATCCTCGACGTCAACCGCCTCGGCCAATCTGGTCCAACCATGCTCGGCCATAACATGCAGGCCATTGACCGCCGGATTGCCAGCTTCGGCTGGCGGACGGTGGTCATTGATGGGCATGACCTTGGGCAGATCAAGCGGGCCTTTCGGGTTGCGGTGTCCGCGACCCACCGCCCGACCATGATTATCGCCAGAACCATCAAAGGCAAAGGAGTTTCATTTTTGGAGAACAAACTCGGGTGGCATGGGCGAGCCTTATCGCCGACCGAATTGCCGCGGGCACTTGATGAGATCGGCCCGGTCGGCAACAAACTCCGTGGGGTTGTTCGCCCGGCCGCAATTCGACGGGTACGACTCATGGTACGACGCAAAGCCAAAACGTTTGACTATGAACCGGCCCAACTGGTTGCCCCGCGTCTGGCGGTGGGGCAAGCTTTGGACCGCCTGGCCCCGGCCTGGCCATCGATGGTCGTTCTGGATGGGGATGTGGCTAACTCGACCTTTACCGAGCTGATTCGGCGGGGGCACCGTCGTCAGTTTCTCGAGAGCTATATTGCCGAACAAAACATGGTCAGTGTCGCCAATGGCCTGGCCGCGGCTGGCCTGATACCCGTGACGGTCACCTTCGCCGCTTTTCTGACCCGCGCATTTGACCAGTTACGCATGGCGCACTATGCCAGCACCCACCAAATCTTTATCGGCAGTCATATCGGTGTTTCCATCGGTCAGGATGGCCCGTCGCAAATGGGTTTGGAAGATATCGCCATGTTTCGGACGCTGGGGGCGACCATCCTGTACCCAAGCGATGCGGTCTCCGGCCAGAGACTGACGGAGTTGGCCCTGGCCGGGAAGGGGATGGTATATCTCCGCTCTACTCGGGCGATTCTTCCTGTCCTGTATAAAAAGGCCTCGGCTTTCAGGATAGGAGGCAGTGCCGTACTCCGGAGGCACCGTGACGACCGGGCGACCATCGTCGCGGCCGGGGTGACGCTTCATGAGGCCCTGCGGGCGGCTGATGACCTACAAAAGAGCGGCGTGCAGGTCCGGGTGATTGACCTCTATAGTATCCAACCGCTCGATGTTCGGACGGTGTACCGCGCGGTTGAAGAAACAAAACATCTGATCGTAGTGGAAGATCATGTGTCTGCTGGAGGGATCGCCGAAGCGGTGCGATCGGCCCTCGGTGATAGCGCGCGGGTTATTTCCCTCGCCGTTCGGAAAACGCCGCGAAGTGGCAGCCCGGAACAGTTGTTGGCTGATCAAGGCATTGACGCGCCGGCGATCAAAGATTGCGTGTTGAGTTTATTATGAACATCCTGATTTTTGATATCGGGGCTTCCCAGACTCGTTACGTCATGAGTAACGGACGTCGTTTTCTCAACCCGCCAGTGATCATGAAGACGCCCCGTTCATACAATCGCATGAAAACATCCTGGAAAAAAATTCGTGCTCATGTTGGCAACGTCGATCGCGTAGTCATGGGCGCGGCCGGACCACTCGACGGAAGACATGCGACGCTGATCGGCGGAAATTTACCCAACTGGGTCCATCAGAGTATGCGGCGCGATGCCGAAAAGATATTTCGGACACGCGTCATTCTCCGCAACGATGCGGAGCTTGGGGGACTGGGAGAAGCTCGATATGGCGCGGGCCAGGGGTATAATGTAGTTGCTTTTCTCACGGTCAGTACGGGGGTTGGTGGCGCAAAAATCGTGGGCGGGAACATCGATGTCTCAGCTCGAGGGTTTGAGCCGGGGCGCCAGATTATCGGATTCAGGAAACGACCGCTGATTCTTGAGGAGCTCATTTCCGGCAAAGCCTTGAAGCAAAAGTTTCATAAATATCCGTGGAAAATTACGGACCAAAAAGTTTGGCAAGAGACTGCTCATTGGCTAGCGCTAGGGCTGGTGAACCTCAGTGTCCTGTGGTCACCGGATGTGATCGTGCTCGGCGGGCCAATGTTCAAGCGACCAGGAATCCGCATCGCTGAGGTCCGAGCTGAATTGAAGAAATTGCTGAAGATCATGCCAGCGCCGAAAATTCTGCCGGCTCAACTGGGAGACTTTTGTGGGTTATATGGGGGCATGGTCGCGGCAAAAAAATCCAGGTCATGATACCCAAGCGGCGCAACTTTGTAGAACTCTACTTGTTGATTGCGCTTCCCCAGAGTGAGAAGGCGCTCGATACTGCCTGCCGTAGCTCTGTAGCTAACGCCAAATTTGTTTTGTCAGCCAACGGGAAATAGTACTTTTCGGCTTCACCCATCCAACGCCGGAATTTTTGGTGGGATGATTGGTTTGGGGTTAAAGCTGACCACGATCGCATATTATCCAATACATCGACGCACTTAAGCAACCGAATTTCCTTATCGGCGCTGAAATAAGATTGTAACGATCGACCCTTGTTGAGATTTTTTTCCTCCTCAGTTTCTCCCTCCGGTCGGGGTCGAGTTAAGTTATCAACCAAGAATGCCACCCTGCCTCCAAATCTCTGGCGAACCTGCTCCAGGGTGGTTGACGTATCCTCGACCAGATCATGAAGCAACAGAGTAACGATATATTTGCGATTATTCATCCTCAGCTCTTCGATCAGTATCAGGGCGGATCGGATGGGATGAATAATATATGCCCCACCCCCGTCGCGTTCTTGACCAGCATGGGCGGCTGTCGCCATCTCAAGAGCAGCCTGCAGGACAACTTTATCTGGGGGGAGTTGGACATTAATCCATTGCTCTAGTTTTTTGCGCTGGAGCGGAAGGTCTTTGAATTCTGTAGGGATTACTTTCATGCTTGGTCGGCCACACTGGACGATGTTCGAACGTGGATCCGGGATACGAAGGAATTCTTCAGGGTTCCAGACCTCGACCATCTGTTACCAACAAGCGGTGCAGGTAGTATGCATCAGGCGACGTAGAAGATCAAGAAGGCGGAGGCTCGGATGGTATTGCCTCATGTGGATAGCATGTCGCGCCGCGATCAGGATCATGACAATGCAGGATCCCTACATAGTCCTTCTACGTGAAAAGGGATCCGGCGGAGCTGGATCCCTCAATGATCGACATGCTGCTAGTATTTCTTCCACTCTTTGTCCCAGAGATTGCCTAGACGCCTGAGCTTTTCTGTGGGAATAGCTGCACTCGGACACTCCCGACGGTACACATCACCGATACACGCGTACAAGAATCTCCGCATTCTCTCCTCCAGAGCATCTGCTTGCACCCCATGTGTAAGCAAGTGCCTGACGGAGAGCTACGTGAGTAGAAAGAACCAGACATTATACATCTCTGTCAGAATCTGTCAAGGGCGTGTACAGTTAACCTTGAGGGGTAACACTCTGGTAGGCTAGGGGTGACAAAGGTTAACTGTCTTTTAGCCCCGTTCTCTATGACCAAAGCCTCCCTCGCTGCCCCGAAAGAGATGCGCTTCCGCTGGTATCGCCAGGCAGACCAGTACGGAAAAACCATCGAAGATGTTTGTGATGTCTTCGGTATCTCTCGGAAAACATATTACAAATGGTACAACCGCGATCACGGATATGCACCCAATACGTATCACTCCCGGCGTATCCATCCACACACGAAACTCACCCCGCATCTCCAGCTGGCCGTGATCCAGGCCAAGCGGCAATACAACTATGGTCCGGAGAAGATGCGGCTCTATCTAGCGGAGCATTACCACATACAAATATCCTCAATCGCCATTTACAAATTCTTCAAGAAACGGAAGCTCATTCGCAAACCGCAGCGGAAACAACCCCGGTACACGCCGATGAAGGAACGATTTATCTCCACGAAACCCGGGGAAAACGTCCAACTCGACGTGAAATATGTCCCGGGTGGAGCAGGCACCTGGCACTACCAGTTCCGCTTCACCGATACCTATACGAACATCCAATATGCCATTGATTGCCTGGATAAATTAGCGGCGGCGGCCATCTATGCCCTGCGACTCGCCAGACGTTCCTTCCCCTTCCCCATCCTTGGCCTCCAGACCGATAACGGCAGTGAGTTTCGTGGAGCCTTTGCCATCTATGCCCAGCGCTGCCACATCGTGCATCGGTTCATTCCAAAGCGGTCTGCGCCGTGGAATGGCAAAGTGGAGCGAGCCAATCGATCCATTGATGATGAGTATTACCTGAACAGCGGGCGACCATGGACATCGCTCGCCGCGTACACCCGTTGGTACAACCATGAGCGGTACCATCTGGGGATAGGTATGCATGGTCTGACGCCGCACAAGAAATTACACAATTACCTCACCCAGCAGGCTACGAAAACGTCACCCTTGAAGGTTAACTAAACAGGGCGATCATCCATTGGCCGGTCGACCTTAGTCGTCATCCCTGCCTCGTCGAGAAGCTTTTGAATGCCGTCCCGTTTTGGGAACGTTCGTAAGTAGAGCTCCTCTCCTTCACAGAGATTGCAGTCTGCCCAGAGACCGAG
>JACQBO010000050.1 GCA_016194465.1 Candidatus Kerfeldbacteria bacterium | reverse complement strand
CCGTACTGTTCGGCCTGACGGTACCAGCGGAAACGCATGATGCTTGGGGCAGCGAGGGGTGATCCTGGCATAGGCGGTTTCATAGTTAACCTTTGTCACCCTTAGCCTAGCAGAGTGTTACCCCTTAAGGTTAACTGTACACGGGGTTGACAGAATTCAAGGTTGGTGCTACGATGGCTGGTCTTTTTCGTCCTTTACGTTGTCCTGCCTGTGCTACCTTAGGTCCGCCCGGAAACCTAATCCAAACCAAAACGATCACCCCAAAAGGAGGCTCCCCATGTTTCTGCTGATGATGCTCATACTGTCGCTGGTTTGCCTGGCGCTTTTCATCGCCCGTGGCCTCAGCCGGCACGTACCCGACGCGAATTCGGCCCGGCACGTCATTCCCGTCGCGGTCCCCGAGTTCGGCAATGCACCGCAGGTCGTCCCGGTGATCGTGCACTCGGGCTCACTCATCGACCTGATCGAGCGGGTCGTCAAGCACACCCGCCGACGACTGACCGCCCAGCAGGTGACGAGAATCGTGCGCCAGAGCGGTCTGGTAAGCGGCTTGCGCGTCCGCAACACCCAGGCCCTGCTCAACCGGTTAGCCACCAATCACCACACGGTGGCTCGTCACCGGCCCCACGGAATCAAGCCGAGGGAGCGTCGGCGCGCAACACTATACTCCAGCGCTGCCTAGAGAACTCCATCCGCCGGACTTCAATGCCCGGCGGACTTTTTTTGTGCCGCGGGGATTGATGGCTCTGGTGTACCTTTCTTCAATACCTGTTTGTCGTTCATTGTCTGAACTTGTTTTTTAGACTCTTTGGCAATCGTTGTGGCCTGAAACACGAGGCGCTCGGCCTGATGAGCCGCCGTGAGAGCTTGAGCATCATGATCATGAGCCAGCGCCTGCTCGCTCTCGGCCAATAATTGTTTCGCCTGGTTGAGGCGGCTTGAGATTTCTGCCTGGTCGGACTGGGGCAGCGTAGACTTCTTGCCAACGTCTTCCCTCGCCTCACGAACTGCCTGGCCGACTGCTTGTGTATAGTGCGCGATGACTGTGTGACGTTGGTGCTGAACGTTTTTCAGTAAGGCGCCAACGGTGGCTTTGTCGGCCGGCACCTGGAGCTGATGCAATCCTGCTTCATGGGTGCTTAAAACTGTCTCGATGTCGAATTGGGCAGCTTCCAGCTGGTCGTGCGACTTGGTTACGGATTGATTATTTGCGTCATCGGCGATTTTTGCCACACCGACGGCCACGGCCTTTGATAGCGTATCTTGCCAGGCAGGCGTCAGCGCTTGTTGCTGCGCGAGATGTTCCGCCTCTTTTAACCGGCGATCAACCTGAGCGATTTGCTTGGTCGTTCGAGTCAGGGCGTTCGGTGAGAGAGCTAGCCAGACCGGCTCGTTCACCTTCCGGCGGATTGGATAGAGGACCTGGCCCGGCAGGGCTTGGTCAGCGGCCAAGGCGATATCAAAGCCACCAATCAAAACGATGAGGGCAAGCATGGTACCCCATGGCAATAATTGCCGGAACATGACCGTGGGTTGGTTCGACCCAAGGGGCAAGGGATGCGCGCCTTGAAACTGTTGGACTGACGTAGCCAAACGGTCGCGTTCAGACGAAGTCATGCCGGCGCGCGGCAACGATCGGTACCAGTCATCGAGACGTTTGTTGGTTGGGGAGAAAAAAATCATGATGCAGTAGCTTGGTCGATAATATGTTGAAAGCGCTTGGTGGCCCGATGTAACCGGACCGAGACGACGTTGACACTCAAACCCAGAAAGCGGGCCATCTCTCGAGGTTTCAGACCATCGATATAGCGCATGATGATCAGGTCTTGCTCCGCCGGGTTGAGCTGCTGGAGAAGCGCCATCGAGTTTTTTGCGTCAATCGCCTCGGCAGAAATGAAGGCCTTTGGATCAACGGTTTCATGTCCGCGTTCGGACATTTCATCAAGCGAGGCGATCGGACTTTTTCGACGGTGGTCAATAATCAGATTGTTGGCCACGCGATATAAAAAGGCCCGGACGTTTTTTACCCCTCCTTTTTCGGTCATATACGCCCAGGTTCGCGTAAACGCCTCTTGGGTCAGGTCAAGAGCCTGTTCCCGGTCGCCGAGGCGGTAATAGCAATGACGGAAAATAGCCTCGGACCAGGTGGCAAATGCATAGCGAAAGTCACTGTCAGGGTTGGACATGATATATGACGTATTACCTGCGTTTATCTTACCTATTTGCTTGAAAAAGTACAGCTGTGCAGGCAGAATGGATTGGTGCCCAACCCCTAGTATGGTATACTTTTTTGGTGGATAACTCGACCGAAAAAATGGCAACAATGACAGTATGGTGAAAGGGGGTGACGTACTAGAATGAATCCAAAACAATTTCTTCTCTGGGGTGGCATTATCCTGGTGGTGGTCGGAATTTTGGGTCTGGTCAATGTCATCGGCCCGACCGCCGATAAAAGTATCTTCGGCAGCACCTGGTGGTTTGACAATGGCGAAAACTGGGCGCACTTGCTTATCGGCGTCGTCGGCTTGATCGCCGCTTTTGCCTTCCCGGCTTCGGCCCAAAAACCCCTGGTCATGCTCTTAGGTATTATCGGGATCGTGGTTGGTCTGTACAGCATTTTCAATCAAAAGTTTCTTGGTTCGAACCTTGAGAACCCGGCCGACACGATTCTCCATATCGTGGTCGGAGGCTGGGCGCT
>JACQBO010000049.1 GCA_016194465.1 Candidatus Kerfeldbacteria bacterium | reverse complement strand
GTTTGGGCAATCCCCACCACATCTTGTCCGGCTAGGCCAGCGGGAATCGATTGGGCTTGAATTGGGGTTGGCGTTTTTAGTCCGCGCTGACTCAGGGCCTGCAGCAGACTTGGCGCAATGCCGAGTCCAGAAAAGTTTTCGTGGGTATCTGTCATAAAAAAAGACCCGCGTCGTGGGTCACAAATGGAGAAAAATAACTCATGAACATTTGAATCATATCATGAAATGATATTGAAGTCAACCCCGCACCACAATAGGAATATTAACGCTTCCAGAATAAAGTCACGTCGAAGCTGGGCATGAACCTTAAAGAATTATTTTTAGTTGGGACTATTGTGGTGTGGGGTCAAAGAAAAAGCGCCGATCCTCTGGAGCGGCGCCGGGTGTTAGCTTGAACGAAATTGATCGACCGTTGGTTTGAGCTCGCGGATTGCCTGGTTGACCGCCTGAGCGATGTTAAATGCCTGGCGATGTGCCGCCCGATTACCAGCCTTCGACTTGAGGAAGTCTCGAGAAAGCGGCGGACCGAAATTGGCCACTAAACAATCCTTGTTCGCGTACCGGAAGGGACGAAAAGCAAGGTACCAGCACATTGATTTCAGGAACTTACGAAAGGCGAGCTGGCTGGGAATTAGGTTCCACCACCAGCCGACAAGGGCATCGCGAGTTTTGCGATAGGTCTGGCTGTTGTTGACTGTATAGCCTGGAACCACATCGACTTCGATCCCAAGTTCATGGCACTCGAGAACCAAACGACCGAGCATGAAGTTCGGCCGTGAAACACAGGTCCCATCAACAACCTGACCATTTTCTACGATCAGATCACGGCCCGAGGTCATGAACCAGAGGACGGTTCCGCCGTTACGGAGATGTTCTTTGAGGTCATTCCATGTTTCTTCGTTCCGATCTCGAACTTTTTGCTCATCAGCATTTTCTCCGTGCCGATTCATCACATCGGCGCGGAAAACCGGCAAGCAGCGTAGGAGGCCCATGAACAAGCGGAGGAGCTTTGTGCCCATGAAGTTGGTTCCGTCCGGCAAATTGAGGGGGATCAGCTTCTGATTGAAGAACAGGCACTTCAAGTTGCGGATGATGATGGCCGCGCCAATCCAGAAGGAATCCCAGAGTGTTCGGTGCGTTAGAGCAAAAATCCGGCCGGCCTTGAGCTTCAAATGTTCACCACCCATAATGACCGAACGTTGCGGAACGTTGGTGAAAAAGGCGGAGGTGACGAAGGACCACCAGGTAATGCAGTATTGCGTGATCCTATACCATCGACCTTTCGGTTTCTTCGATTCCGCAACCGGGACCCCGAGTTCAAGCAAAACGGACATGGGAGTTCCTTTCTCTGTCGTACAACACAAGTTTCGTTTAGCTGTCAAAGAGCGTTGGCGATGAACCGCCTTCCCTCCTGCAATAATTCGCAACGATCCTAGCCTATTTCTCTCTTTCTGTCAATACAAAAAGTACTCGTGCCCATATGAAGTTATCAATTTTACTCCGAAAAAAATCTTTTTAAGGGCTCCCAGTAATATTCCTGCCACCCACCAGCAATTGATCTGATTTGATTCGCTGGCACATGCACATGGGTAAAAACAATTTTTGTGCCGTCCTTGGTTTTGGCTAAAGAAAAAGTTGCCGTTGATTCATGTCCTGCTGGCCAGTCGCTGGCCCGCCAGGTTTGGACAATTTTTTTATTCGGGACAAGTTCAAGATTTTTACCAGTGGCGTATCCACCGAAGGCTGACCACGACCCACCGACTGTGCGACTCATCTTGGCAGTATCCCCCGTAATCAAACTGTGTTTTTTTGAATCGAGCAGGGCTTCATAGACTTCCTTTGGCGACGCTTTGATGGTCACCGACTGTTTGATGGTGGGCATACTTATGAGTTTAATTTTGGATGCCAATACATGGCCGTGACTGGCCGATAGAGTTTACGGCCGCGCCGACCGAATGTCCAATGGTGAACCTGAGGGACTTTGGTTCGACTGCTGTTGCTGACTGCTCGCCTAACGCCAATCAAGAAGCCAAGATGCTGATGTTCTTGCCCGTCTGGATACCGGACCCGGGCCCAGAGGATGACACAACCTGGCCGCGCCCGTCTGATCCGCCGCCAACCTGATTGCTGCATATCTTTCAAGGTGGCCTCAACCGTCGTGTGTGGTTTGCGGATCAAGCCCCCCGCATGGAGCAGGGTGGACACAAACCAGGCACAGGAGAGCTCACCGCCGCGCACAATATTTTTCTTGCGGTTGTTGACCATCGCAAAAAACTGCTGAAATGTCTTGACGCCAACACTATTTTTTATCGTGGCCACGTAAGTTTCGCTGAGGAGCGGTTTGATCGTGGGACGGTGTGCGGACATTATTTTTACAGCATACACCTCGCACGTTTCGCCAGCAAGAAAAACGGACCCTTTTAGGGGGTCCGGTCTAGATGTTGGCGAACAATATCGATCAGATTTTCTCGTCGGTACGAGGCGTGAAGATCGGCGCGACGATGCAAGTCGCCGATGTCATCACCTTGGCTGACGGGCTGGCCTACGATTGGGCCATCCACGTGGATACATCCATGGCTACTGGTCACGACTGCAAACTTGATGACCCGGTGCCGAATCGGGAGTTTCTGGAGCTCCGCGTTGTGCTCCATGATCGGAAAGAGCTGGCTGATGGTTAGGCCATCGGCAATGACGTGACCGCGACGGTCTTTGGCCAAGGTTTTCCCCGCATAGACCGAGAATAAAGGGATGGCCACCGTATCGATGGTCAAGCCGAATGGCTGGTGATCGGCGCGGTAACAGAGAATGTCGTCTTGGCCCGAAGCCATGGCCTGGACGCAGACTTGATCAATCGGCCTGGTCGCCGGCATCGGGGCGCTAGCAAAAATCGAGCCAATCGCCACCATGACGACGATGGTGAAAAGCACCAGAACAACGGGTACCCGCAGCATGGTCATATCCCTCCTATCTCAGGTTGAAGGTTCGAGCACTGCCAGTCAGCCTATTCGGAGCAGCCGGTTTTGTCAAGCGCGAAGGTGCACCACCACCCCAAGGGTGGTGGTCTGAATGCTCGGTATTTTTAGGACTCCGCGGATTGCTCCCGAATGTACCGATTGATTTGTGTCGTGGTTAATCCAGGACCGAAGCTCCGAACGAAGT
>JACQBO010000059.1 GCA_016194465.1 Candidatus Kerfeldbacteria bacterium | reverse complement strand
CCGGTCTTCAACGTCAACTTTAAATTCGCCGGTCGTCTCGTCCCGGCCAAGCGTGCCGACCAACCGCTGCCGATCGACCGGTCCAATCTGCTTATAAATAAACGACCCGTCTCGGGTGATGGTCAGCTTCAAAACATCGCCTTCGACCAGCTTTGATTTCGACGCGTAGTTGGCGGGCACCGAATATTGTTTTCCGTCTGGGCCGACCATGTTCTGGCCATCAAATGCTCCTTCGATAATCCGGGCCCCTTCCTGATCAACCGGGGCGACGGTCGGCGCCGCGCGCGCCCGAAAACGGCCAACATTGAACTGGGCTGGCGCGCCGGCGAGCAACTGCCGAATCGCATCAATTTTACGCTGGGCTTCGTCCAGCAGGCGAAAAAGTTCGGCCACGTCGACATGGTCGGTCTCGACACCTTGGTCAGCGCCGTCAGTCAGTTGATTGTGGGAATTTGGGTCGAAATCATCCATATGTGTTTTTCTTTTTGACGTCAAACGTGCTCTCACCGTAGCAAAAAAACCGCTGCCGTGTCAACGAATTCATCCCCATCCTTATTCACACCCTGTACACATGGACAGAAATGTCCTTTGGCGTCGGTTTATCCTTGAGGATCGGGGTCCAGCCCGGCAGGGAAAAAGCATAGGAGATGATCCTGGTCCCTGGTCGCAGCTGCGTCCGAAACTGGTCAGCCAGACGGGTCATGGCCCGCGGCGTCAAAAAGCAGACAACGACGTCGGCGGGCGACAAGTCCACGGCAAAAAAATCTCGCCAAACAATGGCCCGCGCCCCGAGACCACTCAGACGTATGCGTATTTTGGCCACCAGCCACGGCAAAAGCGAGATTTCAAAGCCGGTCGCCCGGGCTTGATACGTCTTGGCAGCCGCGATGACAAAACGCCCATCCCCTGCGCCAAGATCATAGACCACCTCCCCCGGCTTGATGGCCGCCAACCGGAGCATCCGGGACACGTCCCGACCGCGGGTCGGCACAAAGGGTGCCGCCCGCACCGCGGCCCAAGCTGAAGTCAGAGCCACCACCAGTACTACCAGCAATCCAGTCGTCCAGACGATGTCCATTTATTGTCGCGGTTCGGTCATCGGCGGAGGTATGACGTCATCTGTTCCTAGCTTTGTCCGGGCCAAAATTTCTGCTTCGACCACCCGGCGGTCTTTTCCATAGCGCAGTCGCGAGAAATCGATGATCGCCTTAGCCACTTCCGGGTTGCCCTGGCCAGGCGGGAACGTCTGGAGATGAAATGGCGGCGCCACGGTGTTGTCGATCATCAAGCGGATGTAGGCTGTGTATTGTTCCTGGTTGACCAAGTCATACGCACTGAAGGTCGGGGCAAATTGTTTTTCGAGAATCTCCGCGTCCTCGACCCCGATCCGGAAGGCAATCATCGTCCCAACATTACCGAGCACGGCGTCACGGACCCGACTGTCGTTATTTTGGACCAGCTGACCCATGTATTGGTGGGCCATGGTCAGGTCTAACTTATATTTTCGCGCTTCGGAGAGAATAGTGGCGATCGAATCGGTAATAAAGTTCTGAAACTCGTCGATATACAGAAAGAAGTCTTGACGCGCGCTTTCGGCAATATCGGCTCGGCTGAGGGCGGCCATCTGCAACTTGGAAACAATAATCAGCCCAAGCAAGCTGGCATTCACTTCGCCAATCTTGCCTTTCGACAAATTGACCAGGAGGATTTTTTTCTTATCCATAATATCCCGGAGGTTGAAGCCAGACTTCGGCTGGCCGATAATGTTACGCATCTGCGCATTTTCCACAAAGCGGCCAACCTTGGAGATCAGGTACCCCAGCATTTCCGACTTATGAAAGTCCGAGGTTTTAGCCATTTCCTTTTCCCAAAATGCCCGGACCACCGGATCCTTGACCTGGCGGACTTTGTACTGCTGAAATGCCTTGTCGGTGAAGATCCGGGGGATGTCGGCAATCGTCCCCGGTGTCTCGTCATCCTCCATCAGGGTCAGCATGGCATTGCGCATGTTGTGCTCAAACATGGGGCCGATCATTTCCGGCGGGAAGAGCTTCATAAAGATGGCGATCATTTCTTGCACGGCCGCGTCCCGCTCTTCGGGCGAATTGGCCTCCAGCATATTGAGCCCGATGGGGCGGCCAATATCGGCGGGATTGAACACGATCACGTCATGCATTCGTTCGGCCGGGATGCAGGGCAGAATCGCATCGATCAGTCCCCCGTGCGGATCAACCACGCCGACACCGTGGCCCTGCTGAATGTCCTGGACAATCATGTTTTCCATCAGGGTCGATTTGCCTGAGCCGGTAGTTCCCACGATGTACACATGCCGGCGGCGGTCAGCCGTCTTGATCCGCACCGTACTTTCCTGACCACGGTAGACGTTTTGCCCCAGGACTAAGCCGTCACTCGGGAGGCTGACCGGGGCAGCGGACTGTTTGGCGGCCAGCCAGCGGATGTTCGGCGTTTCCATCTGGGCCAGCGGAAAGTGATACAGACTGTTCACTTCCTCGCTATCGAGGAGCACGGACTGGCTGGCCACAAAGTGACGATAGATAAAATCGCGAATGATTTGTCCGCCAGTTTGAATGCCTTGGCGGCGAAAATGATTGCCGGATTCCAAGGCTTGGTACTGGCTGAAGGTGTTGACCATGTTTTCCAGAATCACCCGGGCCCCGGCGTCGGAGGTGGATGACGCCACCAAGCGGATGTTGACGTCAAAGCCAGGTTTACCAGATTTTTCTTCCAAAGCCCGGATCAGCTCTTGATCCATCGGGGTGAGCTGCGGAAGCCCGCGATACGCGTCGGCCGGCTGAGATGTCCGGAATGAAGCGGTCAAAATATCCAGCTTGCGGCCGCCACCTGATCCCATTTTTTCGCCTTCTTGCATCCGCCGGGCGAGGGCGCGGCCGGTCCGTTCCCATCCGTGGCGCCGTGGACGAATGATGAGTTGGACCGCCGCCCCGTCACCGGTCGGAACTTTGCTCAAGACATTGGTGACCGCGCTCAACGGATCGCTATCAAGTTTTTTATAGGTCCGAATAGGAAAGTAATAAGGCTTTGACAAGCGCAGCACGGTCGCGGCGATATGACCCTGGTGCTGGAAGAGATTATAATCTTCAACTTGGGTAATATGAGCCTGCGGGTACTGGGCCTGAATTTGCAGCTCGACCAGCTGTCGGATCGTTCGCGGGACGGCCAGGTAGAAGTGGATGTAGCCATGATGCGCCACGATCTCAAAGGCGAGGTGGTCATGCCGACCGAACCAGAATGACTCCCAGGCGCGTCCGATATGCCCGCGGCCAGAGGATTGGATCGACCCCAGCGTCACAAACAGGGTTTCAAAACTGGCCAACACCTCTTTCCAGTCCCGTTCCGCCTGCTCTTGGCGTAACGACTCGCGCGGCAGTAAGACCAGGAGGACATCATAGTTCAAGGCCCGGGGCAGCCGATCAGAACGTTGTAGCCACCAGCGCAACAGCCACACCCCGCCAAACAAAAAAACAAAAATCCATACCGCCGCTAAAATAACAACTACCACGCTGGCGTTCAAGCCGGCCGAAGTGAAGATGACGGGCACAACAACGGCGATCATGGAACGACCTTAGTTTGATTTTTGTTGATCATGTAGGGCCAGCAGCTTGTCGGCTTTTATTTTTGCCTCTTGCTCCAAAAAAAATTGATTAACACCCGGAATGATCTTCAGCCAGTTGATAATCAGCAGTAAGATTTTCTGGGTCTGGACTTTGGCCGCTTGGAGTAAGCCATGTATCTGCCGGGCAGTTTCTTCGCCCACCTCTTTGAAGCGGACCTGCGTTTGCGGATCCATCCGCAGATATGTGTCACCTAACCGGTCGGACAAGATGGCTTCCACCGCCGGTAGGCCGGGCGCCATCGCCGAGGGCGGCACCGGAACCGTAGGTACTATCGTTGTTCTCGGATACGGCTGGCCATCTCCGGCCGCTTGCTCGGGGCTGGCTTCGGGAATTGGTATATGCTCCGCGCCAATTTCGGGATTGCTTGGTCCGGCCTCTGGCCTAGGAAGCAATGTTTCGGGTGTACGCGTAACTGGTACTTCGGGCATGGACAAAGTATACCATAAAATAGGGCAAAACGCGTCTCCGCTCTGCACAAGATGAGATACATCGTGTGCAGTTTTAGGTATCGTCGGCGTAGACTGAAAGGGAAGCGCTAATCCTTCATGTTTATGGCCATGATCTTGAT
>JACQBO010000058.1 GCA_016194465.1 Candidatus Kerfeldbacteria bacterium | reverse complement strand
ACTTCGTCCGGAGCTTCGGTCCTGGACTGACGACAGCCCAGATCACTCGGTACATCCGGGAGCAATCCGCGGAAAGCTAACATACTGCGCCGTTTCAGACCCCCACCTTTAGGGTGGGGGTGGCTCCTGCGCGCTTGACAAAATACCGGTCTCATGCTATTATTCCCCGTTCTTTAACATCCTGCGGAAACCGTAGCCACAGCGCCCTCCCACCCTCCCCTCAGGGAGGGAGGAGCAGCGGGGCGCTACGGCTACATTGGCAGCTCTGTCGGTAGATCCTAGGTCTCGCAAATGACGAGATAGAGGATAGGCCGAAACACGGAGGCAAACGAACATGGCTCGTGAAAAGAGCGAACTCAAGAGCGGCATGGGCAACTCGATGCGCAACTACCTGAAGCTCGTCGAAGCAGTCGAAGACCTCGGCGGCGGAGATGACCAGCTCAAGCGCATCGAAAGCGATGCCGCGCTCCGAGTCGAGATCGCGAAGCTGATCGTCGGCCAGAGCCAGAACGGCACTGGCAACATCCACCATGTCACCGTCGATCGGGACAAGAAGCTCAAGGCGATGATCAAGGCTGGTCGCTATGACTGGACCAACTCGGACATCAACGACAAGCACTTCCCGGTCGAAGGTTCCGGTACGGTCGAAATCGACATTGAACTCGTCCACTACGGACGGGGCATGTCGACCGACGCCGTGCTCAAGGACCTCGATGCCCGTGGTCTTCGTCCGGCCAAGATCGAGGAACTCCTCGCACTCGGCGCTGCCAAGCCCGAACTGCAGCGGGAGTACCCGATCATCGCCCTCGGCTCGGTGTGGCAGAACCTCTTTGGCGACTGCAGCTGTCCGTACCTCTACAGGGGCGGCTCCGGGCGGCGCCTGAGCCTGATCCGGTTCGGCGATGGCTGGCGCGGGATCTGTCGCTTCGCCGCTGTCCGCAAGTAGACCTTTTTCCCTTGGGCTCTGGGAACTTCACTGTTCCCTTTGTCCCTTGGCCGCCCCCACACCAATCAGAGATTGGTGTGGGGGTTCTTTTTTTACAAAAAATTTGGTAAACTAGACTTGGATAGTAAACGAAATTGCCTGCGGTTACGCCCGCCTGCCAGAGCCATCCTCATAAGCGGTTCGGCCTGCCGGGCGTATTTTTTAGTGTCAATCGCGCGTTTGACAGCTGCGACGTTTCTTGGTATAGTTTTGCCTAGCCACCAGGCTTTTGATGAATATATCTTGAAGGAGGTGTTCTCAACGTGATTGAAGTAAAAAAACGAAACAACGAGTCGACGGAAAGTCTCTTACGACGATTTAGCAAACGAGTCCAACAGAGCGGGGTGCTGCTTCGAGCCAAGAAACGCCGTTTTTATGAACCGCCGAAAAACAAACGGGCGGTTCGCTCCGATGCCCTGCGTCGGGCGGCCATTCGCGAAGAACGCGAAGTACTGCGCAAGCTGGGTAAACTTGAAGAGTTTGACATGAAAAAGCGCGGTCACCGCTCAAAACCCCTGCCCCGTATCCCGCGCACCTAACGCCAACGTATGGGCATGCTTGACGACATCGAAGCACAATACAAGGAAGCGTTTAAAGCGCATCACCAGCCGCTGGTTGATGCCTTACGCCTGATGAAGGCCGCCATTAAGAACGAAGAAATAGCGGTCCGCCACCCGCTCGACGACGCCCAAGCCGTGGTGGTCCTCCAGCGGGAAGCAAAGCACCGGCGGGAAGCGCTGGCAACCTACGCTGCAGCTGGTCGTCAGGATCTCGCCGCCAAAGAACAAGCCGAACTGGATATCATGAGCAAATTTTTGCCAGCGGCCCTGAGCGATGCAGCGCTTGAGGCGATGGTCGTGGCCACTATTGCGGACCTTCAGGCGGGGCAAAAAGATTTTGGCAAGGTGATGAGCGCCGTCATGGCCAAGGCCCAGGGACAGGCCGACGGCCAACGGGTATCGGCCGTCGTCAAGGTGCATCTCCACTAAACTTTTCCATCACAAACACCAAACAACTTTTATTCATGCGCCGTCTGTTCATGCTCCGACCCGCATCGATGAAGCCTGGGAAATGGTTCTTAGCCCTGGTGCTTGTGATTGGGTTGGCGACCGGCCTCAGTTTGGTGCTCACACCTGCCCCTCAAGTGCACGCGGCCTCAACCTTTAGCGTCGAGTCGATTGGCGGTTCGATTGGTTTGGGGAGCGCCGACCTGAAGACGACCGTCATCAATATTCTCAAATGGGTACTCGGGGCGTTGACCCTGGTGGCGCTGGTCTATCTCATCTATGGTGGGTTCTTGTGGTTGACCGCGGCCGGCGATGAGCGGCGGATTGAAAAAGCCAAACAAGTCATCTTGCAAGCGCTGATCGGCATGGTCATCGTCTTGTTGGCCTGGGCGATTGTGATTTTCGTGGCCGGGGGGATTAGCAATATTCTGGGACAAAGTAGCGGTGGCAATAACGGCCCACCCTGCACCGCTAACTGTTTGCCGAGCGGCAATAGCACCCTCGACATTACGGCCATTACCTCGTGCGCCGAACCGCCGAACTTTGCGGATAATGTCCCGCGCTCGAGTAATATCTCTCTAACCTTCAACCGGGATCTCGACATTCAATCGGTCAAAGACGCCGTCACCCAGGGCACCGCCAATCCACACCTGATCATTGAAAAATGTGCCGACCCAACCTGTTCTACACTTGCCGCGCCAGCGACGCCACACCCGATCAATAATCAGGTCTTCAGCGGGAGCGCGCCGGTCGGGGCAAAAGGCAGTACGCTGGCGGAGTGGGTGGCCAAAGACAATACCATCACGTTTTACCATAATTCTTTTTCCACTGATGAAAACAATCCAGACAATATGTACTTTGAAAAAAGTACGACCTATCGGGTGACGATCCCGAAAGACCAGGCAACGTATCCGATCAAGGACATTACCAGCCCGGTGGCCAGGATCTTGCAACATTGCCAACAGCAAAATCTGGTCCAGATTCCGGGCGATCATTGTACGGAAAGCGGCAACAATATTTACTGGGTGTTCCAAGTCGGAAACGATACGGCGGGAAAACCTTTGGACCCGCAAAGCACCGTGCCGTCGTCGGACTACATCACCAACCTGAACTCGGTGCCAGATCAAAACGTCGACCGGAGCGCCGTTCTCGGTATTAACTTTAACGGAGGGATTGATCCGCAGTCGGTATCTACCACAAATTTTCAGGTGTTTAAGTTTACGACGCCGCCGACCACTGGTCAGCACTGGACTGACGGGACACCGGCTGGTCTGCCTCTCGATCCGAACGACTTCACCATCGCCGTGAACAGCGGCGGCACGGGCGCGTGGCTGCAACTCAAGCCGGGCAAACTCTTTGAGCCGTTCACCTGGTATCAAGTCAAGGTGAAAGATTTTCGGAACCTCTGCGGCACGACGCAAACGACAAACCCGTATGTTTGGGTGTTTGAAACGAACGATACCGCACCCGGCGTGGTCCAAGTCTATCCGGGCAACGAAAATAATACTGCCTGCCCAACGACCAAAGTCTTTATTCAGTTCGCCACCTCGATGTACCAAGTCGGCAACGGCGATTGTGAAAATCAGCAATATGGGGGAGGCAGTTTTGTGCGCGACGGAGGGATGCTGGTCGACGGGAAACCGGTGGCGGGGCGACAACTCCACGTCGTCGATCCCATCGTCGATAGCAACAACCCAAACAATTACTGCAAGCTCTACGAGTTCACGCCGGACACGTTTGCGCTGACGCCGGGCAAAACATACAGCGTCGGTGTCAATACTGACAAAGTCATTAACATGAATGGCGATAAGCTGAGCTGGGGCGACAAACCGCCGGCTGATCAGTACTCACAAAACGCCTGGCACTTCACGGTCGCGCCGCCCGCCACCTGCGTTCAAGCGCCGGTGATTACCCAAGTTTCGCCGGATCATGGAGCCAACGGACAATGCGTCTCGGTCATCGGCAGTTACTTTACAAAACAGCCGCCGTATAACGATAACCAGTCTAAACCGGAGCCTGGTGACAGACTAGAGTTAGGCTCGGTCGACCAAAAACCATCGGTGAAATCGTGGACCGATAACGGGGTTGTCGGATCAGTAGTCGCCGGAAGCTTGCCGACCGGGCAGAAACACTCCTACCGTTTGACGGTCGACTACCCCGCGCCGATTGGCCCGGTGACCAGTGCACCATTTGATTTCCAACTGGACAGCGGCACGGCCGGCCAAGGCCCCTGTCTCGTTTCGCTCAATCCTAATTCCGGACCGGTCGGGACGACACTCAACGCCCAAGGCGAGAACTTTGGTAGTACCCAAGGTGACGTTTTTGTAAGCACCATTCCGTCGCCCTGGTGGGCGGTGGGTCCAGGTACATGGCATGACACCCATATTGACTCCATCACCGTCAACAATGCCACGCCCGTGAGCCCGCCTATTTCTCTGGTGCAAATCAGGGATAGCAATAATCAGCTCAGCAACTCCTTGCCGTTTACGGTGACCCCGGCGCCGCCAGGCAATGTGACGGTGCCGCAAATTGTTCAAGACGCAACCTGCAATCTGCAGCAAAATATTATTCCGAGTCCGACCCCTCAACCGAATGATACGCAGGCTTGTCTCAATTCCTCGATCGCGGCACGATTCAATGTGCCGATGAAGGCCAGCACATTGGTTGATGGCAATTTCAAGTTTGAAGACTGCTCCGGGTCATGTGTGCCTGTGGCCCATTCCTTCGCGGCGGTGGGAACGCAAGAGTTTCTCATCACGCCAAATGCCAAACTGAAACCCTCAACGCCCTACCGCGTGACCGTTACTACCAACCTGCAAAGTCAAGCCGGTGTTGCGATGGCCAGCGATTATGTATGGAACTTCACGACCAAGGCCGGGACGGCCGACTGCCAGCCAACCAATATTGCAATTCTGCCGGGGAATACTTCCTTCCAGTCCCAGCCATTCAGCCTAGCGATGAAGGCCGTGGCCACGACGGCCTCGTGTCAGACGTTGGCCGGAGGTTTTGCCTGCGCCTGGGCCTCGACGCTGAAGACCGTGGCGGATGTGACGGGCAGTTTAACAGAAAATGAAACAGCCTTTAGCCCGTCCGCCGGTGCGGTGGCCGGCACGACCGATATCAGCGCCAAATGTGAGAACATTACTGGCCACTTGTCTCTGACCTATAACCCCAACTCGGTGTCGTGCCAGACGAACGCCGATTGCAGCAAAAACAGTTATGGCGAATCTTGTCCCGGTTCGGTCTGTCTCAATAACGCCTGCACGCCGGTACTCAATAAGCTCGTGCCGAACAACGGCGCGGCCGGCACATACACCACCCTGGAAGGCTGCTGGTTCGGTGGCTACGTTGCCAACCAAAGTAAGGTGACCTTTACCAGCAATGTCGACAGTGCATTCCCGAACCAGGCGGCGTGCGCCGCACCGGGCAGCCTCTGGTCGAATAATCGAATTATTCAAGAATCGCCAGTCGCGGCGACGACCGGACCGGTCGTGGTCACGCGATCGGACAGTCAGAAGACCGACCCCAACGCAGTTGGTACCAATCCGAACTTCACGGTCAATGCCACCCAATACCCCGGCATCTGCAATATTTTTCCCAGCCAGGAATTTCCTGGTGACGGATTCACTGTCAGCGGTGACCGGTTTGGATCGAAAATAGCCGGGGACAGCATCAGCCTGACGAAAATTCTTGGGCCGACGTGGCCGGTGTCCGACGTGGCCGGTACCTGGAAGAACACTACGATTGATGCGATTGTGCCTAACGTTACTTCTTTTGGGAACAGCGAAGTATCTGTCACACACACTAGCCAAACCTCGAACCCCTATCCATTCCTGACCCTCGACCCATCGCAGAACCCGGGTATCTGTAAATACCACTGCGTGAGCGATGGGCAGTGTACCCAGGCAATCACCGGGCAGGCAGGACTAGGTTGCGGCGTATACACGGGTTGCTGTGCGCAACGCCCGACCATCATCGGTTCGCAACCAGTCAACCAAGCGCCCCCGGTGACTAATATCTGCCGAAATACCGAGGTGACGGTAACCTTTTCTCGACCGCTCGACGGCAACACCGTCAAGGCCTCAACCTTACGATACTTTGATGGTCCGAAACAGCTGAACGGCTCGTTTGGGCTTCAGAACACAGGCGGGAACGGGATCATCAGCTATCAACCAGGCTTGCTCTCACCAGGGTCGGTGCAAAAACTGTACTTAGATAACGGCACGACGACCGAACTGCGGAGTGCGGAAGGTGTGCTGGCGGATATCTCAGTCGTGAGCCCGGGTAGCCCGATTACGTTTTCGACCGGGCAAGCAATCTGTACCCTAGATCCGCGACGGCCACGGTTAGTATGACGGGGAATGTGCACGACAGCTTGTCCCTGGCAGATGTCGGGGCGCTGAAGAACGGATCAACCTTCGCCGAAGCGACCGCAACGGTGACCAAAGATGCCTCCAATAAGACGTTGGGTCAGAAACGGACGGACAAGGGCACCATCAATGTGGCGTTTTGCGAAAAACCATGGCAGACCACCGGGCCGTTTGTTGACACCTCGACCAACTGCCTGAGCGGTAGCTGTAATAATTTCCACTTCGCACTATCGTACTGTGCCTCATCAACGACCCACGCTTGTACGGCTGGTATCTGCCAGGACGGCAAACACCAAGGGAGTGCCTGTGGGACCAGTGATGACTGTAACGATCTGCCATACTTTTCCTATCACGCGATTCAAGGCCAAACCGCGGCCAGCAGCGATCAACTGAAAGGCTACTTCGCACGGGGACGACCGTCTATGTGGGGGTAACCGACTTAACTGATAGCGGTGCACTGGCCGGCCGAATCTTTGTCCTGGATTACAATTCGAATAATGCCTCGCCGGACACGAAGGCCATCTATGATCAAATGATTGGGAGCATGTCCTTCAACCAGAACGCCCTGACCGATAAAGAGGCGATCATCCATGATACGAAGCGGATTCAGGATTTGGTGACGATTGGCCGGCTGGCGGAAAAATATAAAACCAAGAACGGCAGTTACCCCAACCTAGCCGCCGGATCTTATATCCCTGGGGTCAGTACCTCGACGTGGCCATCCTGGACGCAGACGCTTGGTACGACCCTTGGTCAAACCCTGCCGACTGATCCGATCAATACCTTTAACCCAACCTGTGTGGCTCCCTACGAAAGTTCGACCTGCTGGGCCGAATCGTTGAAAAAGTTCCGGTGTCCAACTGACGCCGCCAACGGAAAATTTTCCCATATTTACGCTTACGTCAGTGATGGCAATCTCTACAACCTTTACACGAAACTGGAATACAATGGGGCCGGAAAGTTTCAAAACTATACCCTGGGAACATCGTCCTGTCCGGCCGGGCAAGCCTGCGGCTGTTTCGACTACGTTATCCCCAATAATCTCGTGAAACCTAAACCTAGCTAATATACCCCATGCCTGATAGTCCAAATCAAGAACAAAGCTCAGCAGTGCGCCTGATCAATAGCCTCAGCCAATGGTTGTCGCGAAATCGCAAAACGGCTATACTGGGAGGCATAGCTATTATTCTGGGGGGGTCGATCGCCGTGGTTAGCCTCAGCCGTAGACCAGCCACACCAACGAAGGCCAATGGAACCGCCCCCGCCGTGTCCGGGAATAGCAATGGTAGTGCCGGAGCGAACCGTTTCATTTTTCAAAAATTCTCCGCGCCGCCCGGCACCGACACCGACCATGATGGACTCAGTGACGAACAAGAGCATCAATTCGGCACCGACCCGAAACTGGCCGACACCGATAAGGATGGGCTGACCGACTATGAAGAAGTTTCGGTCTACCACACGAATCCACTGAAATCAGATACCGATGGTGACGGTGTCTCCGACGGACAGGAGGTTCGGCAAGGGACGAACCCACTTGGTCCCGGGACGCTCCGCGACTTACCACAAGCTATTCAACAACTGCAAAAAAAATAACACCTACGCCTATGTTCGACGCCCCCACCTCGATGCCTCCATCAACCAACCCACTCAACCCGCCGCTCAGCCCAACGCCGCCGGCGCCTCCGACCCCCATGGGCCCCCCGAGCAGTAATCTGCCGCCACAACAACCACATGTCTATACCATGCCGGAAAAATTTCGATCGGTTGGCAACACGCCGAGCGGTGGTTCTGGCAAGACGAAAAAACTACTGATTATTCTCGTCGTGCTGTTAGTCATCGGCGGCCTGGGCGTGGCCGGCTTGTTTGTCTTTCGAAATGTCTTAAATAATAAGAACGTTTCCACGACAAACGTGGCGAACAGGTCAAACGTAAACAATATCCAAAACGCGAATATCCTGAATCTTAACAATCAAGCAAACACGAACGTCAGCAACCTCAACGCCACCACAAACACCAACGTCAATGCCAACACGAATTCGAATACGAATGTCTCAACGACGATGAAGCCGCTACCATCGTCCACCGATAGCGATAGTGATGGTCTGACAGATACGGAGGAAGCGGTGTACGGTACTGACCCGGCCAAAGCAGATACGGACGGTGATGGCTTTATTGATGGGAAGAAAGTCCAAGCGAACGGAACAATTATCGGAGAGCTCTATAACGGTTACAACCCCAAAGGTCCAGGGACTCTTGAAGCATCGGGACTCGTGAAGCGGGTCGCCAACGATACGAACGTGTATAGTGTCTTGGTCCCGACGCCTTGGACGACGGTCGCTGACGCTAGCGGGGGCTTGATGATCACCCCGAGCCAGTCGACGGGCGAATTCTTCCGGGCCCAGATCAATGACAACCCCAATCACCAAACGCCGCAGCAGTGGTATCAATCGGCCAACCCAACGGCCAATGTCGCGGCGCTCAACACGGTCGCGGTGAATGGCTTGGAGGGGATCTATAGCGAGGATGGCAGCACCGTCTACTTGTTCAAGGACACCAAGGTATACAGCATCCAGTACAACACCGGATCGCTCAGCCAGGTCAACTACTGGACTACCTTCGACATGATCACCCGCAGCTTTAAACTCGTTGCCAGCTCGTAACGTCCGTCGCCCCTTCATTACCATTCGGGTGCAGGCCGTCTCCGGAATTAGTCCGACCGTCTGGCGGCGGTGGGCGCTGGCCGCCCAGCGGCGTTTGCCCCTGCACCTTGGCTGGATCGCGGTGGTCATGGTCAGTCCTTCCCTGATGCAAAAATTGAATAAACGATATCGTCGCCGGTCCCGTCCGACTAATGTGCTTTCGTTCCCGTACCCACCAGCGGAGCCGGGCATGGGCGATTCGGGGGGAGAGATCTTCCTTTGCCCAGCGGTGATCCGGCAAGAGGCCCGGAATCTTGGTCAGCCGATGCGGGGCTACAGCCGTTTTCTCCTGCAGCATGGTTGGATTCATCTGGCCGGGCATGATCACGCCACAAAACAAGAGGCCCGACGATGGCACATCTACGAACGACGTTTATCCCATGAGCCCCATTAGTCTGCGCCGTTTCTGGAAAAGCCTGCGCTACGCCTTGCAAGGATTGCAGCGGGCGGCCGATGGCGAAAATAGTTTCCGCTTGCACGCCTTGATTGCCGTATTTGTGGTCATTGCCATCTTGGTTTTTCAGGTCCACCGGCTCGAAGCGGCGATCCTGATCCTGGTCATCAGTTCGATTCTGACGTTAGAGCTGGTTAACACGGTGGTGGAGAAATTTTCCGGTATGCTGGAGCCACGGATTCATCCCTATGTCGGACTGATCAAAGACTTTATGGCCGGGGCGGTGTTACTGATGAGTATCGCGGCCGTCACGATTGGCGTCCTCATCCTGTGGCCATATCTGTGGACCTTCATTCAAGGCTTGTCGTAGCTGAACACAAGAAGTGTTCAGTCATGTTATCCACAACCCTCGCATTTCGGCGCCAAGTGTTGTATACTCTGGGGGTTATGCCTGATAATTTCGATCTCTAAGCCATGGCCAGAAATGAGCTCTACACTGGCCTCGACATCGGTTCATCCACGATTCGCGTGGTCGTTGGTCAACGACACCCGACCGATGAAGGGCTGCAAATATTAGGCGCCGCCGAAGGGCCGGCGGAAGGGATATCGAAAGGCACGATCACGAGCATCGAAGATGCGGTCTCTTCGATTTCCGCTACCTTGGAAAAAGTGGAACGTATGACTGGCGTCCCGGTGGAGCATGCCGCGGTTTCGATCAATGGTGTCCATGTCGTTTCCCAGGACAGCCACGGGATTGTGGCTGTGGCCAAGGCTGATGGAGAGATTAAACAAAACGATGTCGACCGGGTGATTGAAGCGGCGCAATCCGTGGCCACGCCCCCGAATTATGAAATCCTTCACGTCGTCCCGCGTTCCTTTACGGTCGACAATCAGCACGGCGTCAAAGACCCAATCGGCATGAGCGGCATGCGTCTCGAAGTTGACGCGCAGGTCATCCAGGGGCTGACCGCCCAGATCAAAAACCTGCAGAAAGCCGTTTACCGTACCAAAGTCGATATCGACGATATGGTGTTAGCGGTCTTAGCCTCGTCATTAGCGTGCGTCAGTAAACGGCAGAAGGAACTCGGCGTGGCGGTCGTGAATATCGGATCCTCCACCACCAGTCTGATGGTGTTTGAAGAAGGTGATGTCATGCATACCAAGATCCTGCCCGTGGGGGCTAGTCATATTACCAACGACATTGCCATTGGCTTGCGGATTAGCATTGACCTGGCCGAGAAAGTGAAACTCGAATATGGCACCGCCCTGCCCGATGACGTCCAGAAGCGTGACGATGTTAATCTTGGGGATGTCGGCGGCGAAGCGGCCATGGTCTCCCGACGCCATATCGCGGAAATTATCCAGGCGCGAGTCGAAGAGATTTTTTCGATGGTTGATCGCGAACTCCAGCATGTCGACCGCTCGGGTCTCCTGCCCGCTGGTATTATCCTCACGGGCGGCGGCGCCAAGCTTCCTGGCCTGACCGATGTCGGCAAGAAAGAATTTCGCTTGCCCGTCGGTATTGGCTGGCCGCAGGGATATACCAGCGCGGTCGACAAGATTCAAGACCCGGCTTTTACCACCGCCCTTGGATTAGCGAGCTGGACCGCAGAAACTCACGAGGGTGGACCAAGCTTTACCAAGAATATCCCGGGGACATCGGCGGTCACGGACACGGTCGAGAATATCCGCCGGTGGGTGAAAGGGTTTATTCCGTAGCCGAGGACTGAACACCCCTAGTGTTCAGTCTCTGTTTCCAGGCATTGCCTGACATACCACCCTTTGCTAGACTACTAACATCATGTCTCAGCGTACGACCATGGAAGTCAAACCAGAAATTGAGACCTTCGCCAAGATTAAGGTCCTGGGGGTTGGTGGTTCTGGTGGTTCGGCGGTCAACCGGATGATGTCCCACAAAATCCGGGGGATTGAATTTGTGGCCATCAATACCGACGCCCAGGCCCTGCACCACAACTCGGCCCCCACCAAGATTCATATCGGCAAGATGACCACCAGGGGCCTCGGAGCGGGGATGAACCCGGAGCTTGGTCGCAAGGCAGCCGAAGAAGATCACGATGATATCGCCGACTTGATCAAGGGTTCGGACATGGTTTTCATTACCGGCGGCTTGGGTGGAGGCACGGGCACCGGCGCGATGCCGGTCATTGCCGAACAAGCCAAGAACCTCGGTGCCCTGACCGTGGCGGTCGTGACGAAGCCTTTTTCCTTTGAGGGGGCGCAGCGCAAGTCCTTAGCTGAGCAAGGTTTCGCCGAACTCGCCGATCAGGTTGATACCATCATTACCATTCCCAATGACCGTCTGTTACAAATCATCGACAAAAAGACGTCACTGCTCGAATCGTTCCAAGTTGTTGACGACGTGCTGCGGCAGGGGATCCAAGGTATCGCCGAGTTGATCACGGTGCCGGGGCTGATCAATGTTGATTTTGCTGATGTCAGTGCGATTATGAAAGACCAGGGCACCGCCCTGATGGGGATCGGCCGGGGGACGGGTGAAAACCGAGCGGTTGACGCGGCCAAGGCGGCGATCGATTCACCCTTACTCGAGGTACCGATTGACGGCGCCAAAGGTATTCTGTTTACGGTGACCGGAGGCAGCTCCCTCAGTATGTATGAGGTGAACGAGGCTGCCCGGATCATTACCCAATCGGCTGACCCCAACGCCAAAATCATTTTTGGCGCGGTCATCGACGAAAACCTCAAGGATGAAGTAAAAGTCACCGTCATTGCTACCGGCTTCGGCAAGGCAGGTCCGCGGCCGGTCAAGCGAGCGAGTATGCACATGCCTCCGGAATTTGAAACAAAGCCCTTCATCGAAAAGCAGAAGCCAGCATCGATGCCTAGTAGCAACCCGATGACGAGCCGACCGTCATTCCCTTCCATTGGGTCCAAACCGGAGCCGGCAAAGCCAAAAGAAGAGGACGAGCTCGATATCCCGGCCTTCATTCGCAAGAAAATGATGTAAAAGCCAGAGTCGCAGCCGCGGCGACGCGGCTTTTTTGCGTCTGGCCAGATTATCCACAAGTCAGGATGGCGCAAGTGTCGGACAATAATATGCTGACCGCAGAATTTCCTGAAAAAAAGGCGAGAATCGGCCAAAATTCGGATTCTTGACCACCCCAATATGTAGTGGTATTCTTCCTGTTAGAAACACTATATGTAGTGTTTCCGAACGTTCCGCAAAAAACGAAGACCAAACCTCAAAGAACATTCAACAATTTCTTCGCCTGGCTGGTGTCCGAGCCTCTTCGCTCGACTCGGCCCGATCTGCCAGAGGGCAGTCGGGTTTTCCCTTGGCTTTGCTTTATGAAATGCCCATCCTGTCACCATTCGGAAACGAGCGTCATGGACTCACGGGTCACCGACGAGGGCCTGGCGATTCGACGTCGTCGTGAGTGCGACCGCTGCGGCTTTCGCTTCTCGACCATCGAGGAGGTGGAAATCCTCAATATGAGCGTCATCAAACGTGACGGCCATCGAGAGCCATATAGCCGCGAGAAACTCGAAGCCGGTATTCGCAAAGCGTTCGAAAAACGCCCATTGACCGCCGCCATCTTCAAAAAGCTGGTCAGTCAACTCGAACGTGACATCCAACTTCGCGGTCGGACAGAGATTACGTCGCAGGAAATCGGGGAGATCGTCATGAAACGGCTGCCTCGCTTCGATCAAGTTGCCTACATCCGTTTTGCCTCGGTCTACCGTCAATTCCAGGACGTCGAATCATTTAAACGGGAACTCAATCGGCTGACGAAGAAAAGGCCGTCCCGACGGCCATCATCATAAATATCCATCGTCTATGCCCGAGCCATCTGTGACTACCGCTATTCGCCCCGCTCAACCGAACATTGATTTGCGTCAGGCGCCGGTTTTAAGGAAGAAGGGGCCAGGCATGAAGATCCACCGGCAATTCACGATTGCTGGCCAGGATCCCCTGGAACAAGTCCAGTATGAACGGCGTTCTTCAGTCATCAAGAATCCCGACGGGCAGATCGTCAAGGAGATTAGGGAGGTGGAAGTGCCAGTGACCTGGACCCAGGTGGCGACCGATATCATTGCCCAAAAGTATTTCCGCAAAGCCGGGGCACCCCTCACGGATGCCGCGGGGCACCCGATCATCGGCCCAGACGGCCAGCCCAAACTTGGTTCGGAAACAAGCGCCAAACAGGTGATTCGCCGTCTGGCCGGGACGTGGCGTTTCTGGGGCGAGAAGTACGGGTACTTCGCTACCCCCGAGGACGCCCAAGCCTTCCAGGACGAAATGGAATGCATGCTCATCCGGCAAATGGGTGCGCCGAACTCCCCGCAGTGGTTCAATACCGGGTTGCACTGGGCCTACGGCATCACCGGATCGCCCCAAGGGCACTACT
>JACQBO010000057.1 GCA_016194465.1 Candidatus Kerfeldbacteria bacterium | reverse complement strand
GTATGATAAACGGGCATGCTTCCAGGTTACCACAAGACGGCCAGGTCCCGCACCCTGGCTACGTGCGCTCTGATTCCCCCACGCCAAGCGTGGGGGCTTGCCGCGCGGCGCTGTCAAGGTCTTGCCGCAGGTGGATTGCCAACCAATCTTTTTTGTAATTTACCGGCTTAATCAATTCCGAGTCACGCAAGTAGAGTTCTTTTATAACGTTGTCAAGATCTAGCTTGTGAGCAAAATCGTGGCACAACGAAAAGACTTTGGGGTGAATGGCCATTACGCCCATGCTAAAGTAATCAACCGCCTGCCGGGAGCTTCGGTTAATCTTGCGTTTGGACAGGCGAACATATATATCTTTTATCTCACCGTCAGCTATAGTCACGCGAGAGTGGGTAGGGGCGTAATCTCTTTTGCTAACTGCGAGCGCAATACTGTTTTTTCCAAGTCGTCCGGATTGCATGCGTCTTAATAGTTCTGGTGCAAACAAGATATTGCCGTCAGTATAAATAAAAGGGGTTTTTAAGGATTTTCTTATTGAATAGAGTAGGTAAGGGACACCAAATTTTCTACCCTTTCTTCCACCATATACAACAATTACTTTCTTTGAACCGAGGTAGTATGTATTCATGTATCTTCGAATGTCCGCTTCGAAGTGACTCGTCAGTAAGAACACTCTCCTGAATTTCAGCGCCAGAGCAAGATCGATAAGGTAACCAATAAATGGTTTATCAGCAATAGGAAATAACACCTTCGATCCACGAAAATGAATCTTGTTAAAATGGTTGGCAATTCTACTACCCCTACCTCCGGCTGCAATAACCAGGGTTTGGACCTTCTTCATTTTGGAAAGTGTGGTTTCCAATTAAGAAAGTTGTCGAGTGAGTGAACCCGATTAATATTATTGGAAACAGCATACAAAACTGCAAAGTTTTCGGGGACATTGTCTACAGTAATGCATTGGTCTACAAGCTCAATGCAGTCTTCGTGGTACAGCAGTACTCGGTCATATAGAGGATCTTCCTGAAAACGAACCTCATTCTCCTCATTCACACCACCGAACCTGATGCAGATTACTTCCAACCCATGTTTGTGGGCGAAATAATGACCCAGATTTTCAATGTACAGTTTAGATGCCCCATAGGGTGAATCAGGAAACCTGTTTTGCGTAGGATGAATATTTTCACCAGGCTTGCCGTCCGAATAGCTATCTGCATGTACCGAGCTAGCGATGATAACCCGGGGTACTTTTGCTTTGATCGCGGCCTGAAACATGTTTTCGGCCATTGCCTTGTTTGTAGGGAGAGTTAACTCTTTCGGATAATCTTCTCGCATATCCCACGCTAGATGTATGATCACATCATAGTTAGCAATCACAGCTGTCAATTTATCAAACTCACGGTCTATATTAATCTGGCCGACTCCGCTTGCACTTTTGTCGATACTCAATAGTTGATGCTGACTGGACAGACCCGCTTGTAGTATTAACCCAATTGCTCCCTCCCCACCTGTTATTGCGACCCTTTTTCTTCCAGTATGTGTCATAACCTACGTACTGAGTTGCTTATAACAAGCCTTTATTGTCTCGGCCATAAAATTAATATCATCCTTCTCTAGACCAGGGTTCACGAATAAATTAAAAAGGCGTTTCGTGAGGCTTTGGGCAATGGGACAATTATGGGGTACCCGATGTTTCATAAGCGTTATCTCTGTTAAAGCTAACGGATACAGCTTCTTGATAGGAACTCCACGCTCTTTTACCTGGTCTAGGAGGGCATCCCTTTTGGAAGCGAATCGCTCGGGCAACAAACCAGTAAGGTAAAAATACGAATTCTCAGTACCTTTGTTTACTTTTTGGAACTGTATTCCCAGCTTTGATAATTTAGAAATATACACACCTGCATTTTTTCTCCGAGCGCGATTGTTGCGGTCGAGTTTTTTTAATTGTACCAGAGCCAAAGCCGCTTGTAGCTCTGTCATTTGGTAATTGAATCCAACTTTATCGTAATCGTAGGCGTCAAGATTGGCTTTCATGATGCCGTTATTGGCTATTGAAGTGATGATGCCTGCGAATTTTTTATTATTTGTTGCCACAACGCCTCCCTCCCCAGCGACAATATGTTTAGTTTGATACAAACTAAAGCAACCAATATCGCCAAACGAGCCAACGTGTTTTCCATGATATTTAGCACCCGCGGCCTGAGCACAATCTTCGATGAGAACTAACTTATGCCGTTTAGCAAGGTTTTTTATTTCGTTCATCTTCGCCGGCTGACCATACATATGGACAGCAATAATCGCTTTTGTCCGCTTGGAGATTTTGGCCTTAATAGATTCAGGTGCAACGTTAAAATCTAGCTGATCTACATCAGCAAAAACTGGCTTCGCTCCCACCTGAAGTACGACGGAGCAATCTGCAATATTCGCCAGCGCAGGCACAATCACCTCGTCACCTGGTTTGAGCCCTAGAGCAACAATTGCCGAATGAAGCGCGGCAGTTCCTGAGGTCACCGCAAATACGTACTTCATGTTCAGTAATTTGGATAGCCTGCGCTGAAGCTCTCCAACAACTGGTCCACCATCGGGTTTTGAAAGAAGGCCTGTACGTAATACTTCAGTGACCCGTCTTACTTCGGCATTATCAATAATATGTTTGTTAACTTTGTTCGAGAAATATTGAATATTTCTCATAATACGTTATGCGGAAAACTTCTTGGCCAAGAGGTCTCGAATATCGTAAGGTTTGAAATTGAGCTTTGCGATTTGTGATATATCCACCCATGTCGGCTCGTACTTGCCAACGTAGTGTGTGTCACGCTGAAACTCTGGGCCTTGGCCAGTCCCGAGTTGGCCGCTTACAACATCGCATAAGTAAAAGATTTCTACTTGATCCTTAGTTTCCGGTTTTTCAGACGTTTTTCTGAAAAACAAATCATTTACGTTTACTGTTAAACCTAACTCTTCTACGCATTCTCGCTTAATTGCATCTGCGTGGCTTTCCCCGGTCTCAACGCCACCTCCTGGAAGAACCCAGTACGTTTCTTCTGGCTTAATTCTTTTAATAAGCAGAATCTTACCTGCCTGAATAATAATTGCTCGGACACGCTCTTTCATTGTTTTCTTTTAGTAAATATTAACCACATACGAAGAGAATCCATAATGTCTCCGTCATGACCCCGTTGATCTAAAATCTGATCGATTTCACAACCATATTTATTGCAAATCTCAACTAATTCGTGAGGAAAATACAACCGAATAATATGTGCCCCCGAAAATTTTAGCTTTTTTGATCTAGTTTCACGAACCCGCGTTGTCATGGTCGCCGTTTTATAATCGTAGTATCGTCGGAACGAAAACACCTTTCCATCGTTTGTGACTTTATTCGACCGCTCTTCGTATCTACGAAACATGGCAATCGGGTTCATTGTTTCAATAATGAGGCGTCCACCAGGTTTAACATAATTACACAGTTTTTTTATGAGGAGTTCATTTTTCTCTTCAGTTTCTAAATAACCGATCGAAGTAAAAATATTGAGTACCGCGTCAAATTTTTTGTTTATTTGTTTTGTGAGGATGTTACCAACAAGATAACGCACAGAGTTCCTCCTTTGTGTCGCATCTTGCTGTGCGATCCGAATAAAGTATTTGTTAATGTCTATTCCGACGAGTTGATAATTCTTGCTAGCCAGCAAGTTTGAAATGCGGCCATAACCGCATGGTGCGTCAAGAATAGTGCGACAATGCCTTGGTAAATTCGCAATGATGATACGTAACTCTTGGTTATTACGACCTCGGGTTAAAACATCCTTCTTTTCACTCATGTACCGCTCATTCCAAATCCCACTGTCGGGGGAATACCAACGATCATGTCCGAAAGAGATCCTCTTAATGCGACGATCCTGTTGGTCAATGTAGTGTTTCACAATTCTTTGGGATAAGAGGTCATGGTGGTGCAATTTTAGCTCAATTTCTCATTCAAAACAAGTGCCGTCGCGACGACTCTCGAACTGTTTGGAAGCACGCAAAACCCTCCAAAGATCCAGGATACCAAAAGTGGACTCGATCATGATATACTGTCTTATATGGACAACTGCATTTTCTGCTCCATCGTCTCTGGAAAATCACCCTCGCACAAAATCTGGGAAGACGAAAAACACTTGGCATTCTTATCAATCTTTCCTAACACCAAAGGTTTTTCCGTCGTCATACCAAAGACGCATTACTCGAGTTACATTTTTGACTTACCCCAAGACGTGATGGTTGATCTCACTCTCGCCTCAAAAAAAGTAGCTCAGCTACTCGATGCTAAGCTGGCCGATGTTGGTAGGACAGGAATGATCTTCGAAGGTTTCGGAGTCGATCATGTTCATGCCAAACTCTTTCCGATGCACGGAACGAAAATGAAAGAGTGGAAGCCGATCAAGTCCAACGTCGAAAAATACTTTGAACAATATGAGGGGTATATTTCCTCTCACGACTACCAACGAGCCAATGATGAAGAGCTGGCCGCATTGGCCAAACTTATTCGCGGATGATTTCAGTATGAGTAAATCTCTCCACAATGGGCAGTGCCGAGTATTACACGGTGGGATTGATTGAGAGTCAACCTAAAGCGATTGAGGGATCATGCATATGAACATTAGCAATCCCTCTCCAGAATACGCAGGGCGGTCTTTTTTCTTGTTGAAACCGGCTCGGATCATAGCGATATCAAGTAAGTGAATAGTTCAGGATATTAGGCGCCCTTTATTACTGCGTCTTAGGAGGTTTCAGGGGCATTTGAGGTACTTAAGTTACCTACAACTTACCAACTAGACTCCCCACCGGGGGGCGGTACTGTGTGACTCGTGCTCGACGACTAGTCACTAACCGCCCCTCTATGCCTATCTACACCCATACCGCCCCCGTCACGCTCCCCCAAGTGATCGACGGCGTGATCCAAAAGTCAGATGCTCCCGTAGCTAAGACTAAGCCGCTGACGTTCTGTCTCTACGCGAGAAAATCTAGTGAAGATGACGAACGGCAGGCGCTGTCTATCGATTCCCAAATCAAGGAAATGTTGGATCGCGCCAAGCTCGAGAAAATGAAAGTGAAAGATGTTCGACAAGAGAGCTACTCAGCAAAACAGTCCGGTCAGCGTCCTGTGTTCAACGAACTTTTGACGGATATCCGCAAAGGCACGTTCAACGGCATTCTGACGTGGGCACCGGATCGACTGAGTCGTAACGCCGGAGATCTTGGCATTCTGGTCGACCTGATGGACAGTGGTCATCTCGAAGCCATTCGGACCCATGGACAAACCTTTACCAATACCCCAAACGACAAATTCCTTTTAATGATTCTCTGCTCACAGGCGAAATTGGAAAACGATAACCGGGGAGAAAATGTGAAGCGCGGTTTGCGCGCCAAGGCCCAGATGGGATTCCGCCCAGGCATGACCCCGCTTGGATATCTTAATGAGCCTGACGGCGTGAAAGTTGCTTCAGATAAACGGTCGCGCCTGATGTCCGTCAGTAGTTTAATTCAGACCGGCAAAATTAAATTTTCGCGGCATGGGAATGAAGAACTTGTCCGGCAAATCGTTGGCTTTGGGATTGAGCGACATGATGACTTAGTCGACGCCTTCACCATTGTTGGCCACAAGGCTATCACGGAAGATGGGCCTGCGCCGGGTCTTTTCTTTATTGATATACCAAGGTCTCGAGACCCATTGATTGATGGTTTCGGCCGGAATCCATGGCGTAGGATTTTCTAGGCCTAAATTTACTTCGTTTTTTTCGTTTACTGGGAAACGAGACTCGAACCAAAAAAACATTAGCGTTTCCCATACGCCATGCGCTTTTATAAGCCAAAAGCCCCACCGCTCCGGAGCTCGGATTCGAACCGAGAACCAATCGATTAACAGTCGATTGCTCTACCATTGAGCTACTCCGGAGCGCTAGGGCTTTGCTCGATTTTACAGGATGAAATTGGAAAATAACAGCGATGAATCTTCCGAGGCGAAGACTGGGGATATCGGATAGGGGTCGGTCGCCTGACAACTTTGCTAATCACTTCCGGAGGTCGGATTCTCCGCCTCCGTTGTCTCGGCAACTTCGGGCGGATCCGCCGCAGCTATTTATTGATAGCGGAGGCGGAGAACCGACGACCATCGCCTTAACCGCCGCACCACTTCGGGTGCGGGGCAAGCAGGGCGTTGCGGCATTTACCCCGCACCAGTTCGCTCTTACGCATTTACTTCTTTAAACACTGTTGGCTCCCAGGGTCGCCCCGGATCGGAGTCCGGGGGAACCGACGACCAATCGGTTAACAGCCGATTGCTCTACCGCTGAGCTACCTGGGAATCAATAATGTTCAATTGTTTAAGGAGTGTTCAACGAACTGGTGCGGGGCCGCTGAGCTACTCCGGAATAATCAACGTTCTGAATATTGACAAAGGCGCGTTTCGAATGGTGCGGGACTCTACCGCTGCCTACCTCGTGATCCAGTCCCGGATCGGAATCCAGGGGAGGGATTGTACGGGGAACTACCTGGGAATAAGCGAAGGCAGTATAAACAACTGTTGGCCCCGCGTCAACGGAGTGTTCTGATCGATCTATATCTGCTATACTCATGGGAGACGAAAGGAGGTGGAAATATGAAGTACGAATTTACCTGTAGTCAGGGTCACGCGCCAAAGGTCATGACGGTTGAGGCGATGAACGACGATGAAGCCATGACGAAAATGATGGCTATGACGAAGGAGCACCTGGCCGAGATGCACAAAGACATGAATATGTCTGATGATGAGATGAAAAAGATGATCATGGGCGGTTGGAGAAAGATGTAGTTCACCTGAAGTAAACAACAACGCAGCCCGCTCTCTGCGGGGTTGTTGTTTTAGGTTTTGTTGAGTAAGCTAGTAGTCTTTCAACTTCCGCATGTGCTGGTGCTGTTGCGTTAATAGGGAGGAATTAACAATATTGCCAAAACGTGCTATCTTGAGCCTAGTCACGACTCCAATTATTTGCAAGCTTGCTTATGAAAAAAATCTACTACATCATTGTTGTCGGCTTCGTTTTCTTTTCGAAAGGACCGGTACCAGTAGCGCACGCCAGCACAGACTGGATTTCGGCGACCCTGAACCCCGGCGGCATCACCTATGGAGTCGATAGCCAGTCTATTTTTCAAAACAATACGTCGTCGAATTATCTGTATGTAGCCAATGGATCGGCTGGTGTACGCATTTATCAAATATCTTATACGCTAACTTCCCCCATCACAACAACTCGAACCCTGCTTTCAACCTTCGATACCGCTGGTAATGCCGAAGATGTGGGTATTATTGACAACACATTGTACGTCATTGACGGATCGAATGGTTTGGTTGTGCTGAATGTTACTGACCGCACTCATCCTTCGTTGATCACTACCTTGGCGTTGCCCGGCGCCGCTCATCGGGCCGCTTCCGCCGGCAGTGATTCTATTTATGTCGCCGACGGTTCGGCCGGTGTCTATGTCATCGACACTTCAGATGTGACAAATCCAACAATTGCCGGACATTATGATACCGGCGGCGAGGCAGCTGATGTCGTCGGTGATGAAAATCGAATATTCGTGTCGGATAGCTCAGGGGGACTGGTCTCGCTGAGCTACTCGGCGACCGCCTTATCATTGCATCAGGATCCAACCTTAGCCGCTACGTACACCGCCGCAGCACCGATAACCACCCTGGACCTCGAGACACGCGGCGGATCTGATTATGTCTATGCCGGCGTAAGTGGGGTCGGGGTAAGTATCTTCCAGGCTACTGGATCTACCCTGGCATCGATTGGGTCACTTGCTTTGCCGGGCACCGAGAATGATCTTTGGCAAGTCGATTCGGGTGGTTTAAATCCGGATCACCTTTTGTATATTGCTGAAGGCACGGCCGGATTAAAAATAGTGAATGTCAACAGCCCAGCGGCGCCTCGACTAGTTGGGTCGTTTGCGCTAAGCGGCACGTCAACGCGTCTATACGTCGGCCAACCCGATGGACCAACCGTCAGCAAAGGATCGGATGGTCTAGAATTTGTGGGCATGAATTCTATTCATCCGGACCAGATATTCCCGGTCGTTACGCTCAAATCTGCCGGGGCGATCCTCTTGCCGGTCAACACGACATATTCCGACGCTGGGGCGATAGCCACCGACAATGTCGACGGCGATCTAACAGCGAGCATTAAGACAACCTTCCCTGCAAGCTATAGTAATGGCATGTTCACGGCAACAGGCGCCTATACTATCATGTACCAAGTACAGGATGCCGCTGGTAATACAGCGTATGGGTTCCGCTCTATCAACGTTATTGCTAACGTGAGTAACCAAGTCCAGCCCGTGGTTACCCCGAAACCTTCCGGTACCACAGTGCAATTAGTGAACTCCAACCCTCCAAGCACAATCCAGCCTCTCGGGAGCAGCTATAAAGAATCATATTTTTCGAAGCTGTATAACTTCGGAACGACAAAGCTACAAATCATCATTCCGACCGGTCGAAACACAAGTGGGAAGGATATGTTTGTGTATCGAACCGGCCAAAAGACGCCTATAGCTATTCTTACACTGTCGTTGTCGTTAGCAAAGTCAGGACTTGTAGTCAAACCCGTCTCTGGATCTGTCGGGAATGGCCTTTTCTTCATTTTGACCTCAAAGGCGAACCCGCGCGATAGTCGTCTAGTCGGTGTGAGCCCTCAGGGCAACGTAACGGTGCTTCCGTTCAGTCTCAATAACCCCGCACTGGCGAAATTAGTTTATAAATATTTGCCCCTGTATCCTGGGGCCAGTGGTTCAAGATTGGTCACTGCTTCATTTAACGATTCACGAACAATCGCTATCTGGACCTTCGTTCAGTCAACCCAGAAATACTATAAGCTCGTTACATTCAAAGTGAGCAAAATACAAATCAAGGGCGCAACACTTTCTCTAAAGAAATAGCAACAAAAAAACCGCCCCATCAGCGGCTTTTTGTACTCTGAGGTTTGCTAATAATCCTTCAGCTTCCGCATGTGCTGGTGCTGTTTGATTTTCTCCAGCGCTTTAGACTCAATCTGCCGGATCCGCTCGCGGGTCACGCCGAACTCCTGTCCAACTTCCTCGAGCGTGTGGGCCACCCCGTCGTGCAAGCCAAATCGCATTTCCAGGATTTTCTGCTCGCGGGGCGTCAAGCCACCGATAATTTCCTGCACGTGGTCGCGGAGGAGTTGCATGCCGGCTACTTTGTCCGGGGTGACCGTCTTGACGTCCTCGATAAAGTCGCCGAGGGTCGAGTCTTCATCGTCTTCGCCGACTGAGGTTTCCAGGGAAACCGTGTCTTGGGAAATTTTGATAATTTGGCGGATCTTATCGATCGGCTCCCCCATTTCGGCGGCGATTTCTTCGGGCAGAGGTTCGCGGCCAAGATCCTGGATCAGCTGGCGTTCAATCTGTTGAAACTTATTGATCGTTTCCACCATGTGCACCGGAATCCGGATGGTGCGGCTCTGGTCGGCCAGGGCCCGGGTAATCGCTTGCCGGATCCACCAGGTTGCGTACGTCGAAAACTTATAGCCTTTGCGATAGTCGAATTTTTCGACCGCCCGGAACAACCCAATGTTCCCTTCCTGGATCAGGTCGAGCAAGGACAGCGAGCGGCCAGTAAATTTCTTGGCGATGGACACGACCAGACGAAGGTTGGCTTCCACCAATCGCTTCGACGCTTCTTTATCGTTCGCTTCTTTCCGCTTGGCCAGTGAGACTTCCTCTTCGGCAGTCAGCAGCGGTACCTTGCCGATTTCCCGCAAGTACATCTGGATCGAGTCATTGGAAATATCGCCCAGGTCAAAATGCCGCTCATCGTGCGGCAAGTGTTTCTTGGCGTGTGACACTTTGAGAAAATCGGGCTTGGCCGGTTCCAGAATGCTGGTCCCCGTCTCCACCACACTGACACCCTGACGTTCGAATTCATCAAGTAAATGCGCATACTGCTCCGTGTACTCTTCGAGGTCAGGTAAAGCGTACAGGAGTTCGGTTTCCGTCAAGAAACCACGCTGACGGCCTTTACGGATCAAGCTGGCGGCCTGCGCTTGCGGCCATTCAATCACCCGGCGTACCGCTGGCGTCCTGACGGCTCGTTGGACTGACTTCTTGCCGATTTTTTTCAGTCTTTTTCTGGAATTAGGCCGGCCGGAATTCGGCCGTTTCTTTAAAACTTTTTTAGGCATACAACGACGTCGGGCAATAATGAAAATTAGATACTGTCCGGCAGTGACCGCAATGCCTGGGTGACTTCTTGAAACCGCTGGAGCAGCGGTTGCAGTTCCGTCCCTGAGCCCGCCCCTTGTCGCTCAAGACGCCGGATGTCTTGTTCGATATGACGGATGTCTTGCTGCAAAGATTCCCGTCGCAGCGTTAACGCCATGGTGTCCACCTCGTGTTCAAGTGCGGTGTCACTCGTGGCGGAAAATTCCTTATCGGCCAACAACCCCAGCAGGGCAAACAAATCCTGCTGTTCCCGGTCGACCGAGGCCAGATGCTGCGCCAAACCATTGGCATTCAGCGAATGATCCTCAGTATGCCAGATAATAAAGTTCTTGTAAAGGGCCTGCAGGTCGGCGCCCTTGAGCGCCTCCGGCGCGAGCTGTTGGCTGATCTTGGGCAGGAGTCGCGGTGCCATCAGAAGTCCAGCCAGAACTCGCTCTGAGACGGCCCGGTACCGGTCAGGCACAATTGGCGCACGGTTGACAGCCGGGGTTTCCGCGGCGTTTTTTTGGACTAAAACTTTTTCTGCTGGCAGGGATCGTCGTAAGACTTCTTCGGTGACATGAAGAACATCGGCCAGTTTTTGCAGATAATGAGTTTGTTCGATCTGGTCGCCAACCTTTGCAATGATCGGGAGCAAGAACTTCGCCGCGGCCTTCTTTTCCCCTACCTTCGTCATGTCTTTGCCTTCCGTTGCTTGCGTAAAGTAGTATTCCAGGATCGGCTGGCCGGACTTGATCGCTTCTGACCAAACAGCTGGGTCGCGACGGATGACCTCATCCGGATCCTTGCCCGGCAAACGGACAATGCGGACGTTGATTTCCGCTTGCAATGCCTGGTCAACCCCGCGGAGTGCCGCCTGCGCGCCAGCCGAATCTTGGTCAAAGGCGAGGACGAGATTGGTAGTATAGCGTTTCAAGAGTTTGGTCTGGTCAAGGGTGAGGGCTGTCCCTGAAGATGCAATGACATTCGTGACGCCTACTTGGTGCGACATAATGCAATCCATTTGGCCCTCGACCAGGATGGCTTCATTCAGTTTTTTGATGTCGCCTTTGGCCTGGTCGAGGCCGAACAGGATCGCCCCTTTGTTGTAGACGATCGTTTGGGGCGAGTTAATATACTTAGCGGCGACAGGCTGGTCTGATTTTTCTCCTGACTCAAGAATCCGCCCGCTAAATCCGACGATGGTGCCATGGACATCCCCAATCGGAAACATAATCCGGTTGCGGAACCGATCGTAAAATCCCGCCCCGCGCTCTTTGCGGATGGTCAGGCCAGCTTGAAAAATATCGTCTTCGGCCAAACCTTTTTTCCGCAGGGCCGCAAATGTCATTTCCCACCCGGCGGGCGCATAGCCGATATGCCATGTTTCAATGGTGTCGTTCGTTAGTCCTCTTGACTGAAGATATTTCCTGGCGGCTTCGGCCTCATGGGCTTTGAGTAAGACTTCATGCCAATAGTTGCTCGCCCAGCGCAGCGCATCAATGATCTTGGTTTTTTGACTCTGCTCTTGGCGGTCAAACGACCGCAGCTCTACCCCAGCTTTTTTCGCTAGAACACGCAGCGCCTCGGGAAAATCCAAGCCTTCCATTTCCTGAATAAAGGTAAAGACGTCGCCGCCCCGACCACAGCCAAAACAGTGCCACGATCCGCGATCGCGGGACACCATAAACGACGGTGTCTTTTCGTTGTGGAACGGACACCGCGCTTTCCAGTTCATGCCGGCCGCCTTCAGCGGCGTATACTCGTTAATAAAATCAACGATATCGACTCGGCTTTTGATTTCTTCCACGGGGGTGGCCATGCCTGTACCCTACCATGACATTATTGAATTCGTCACTCCCTTCCCGTTGGTGCGGGTTCAGAACCCGCACCAACGGGAGTTGACCCCGCACCGCAATGGCCGGATATTGAATTCTAACTGCAGCCCTGTTTTTCGAGGGCCTACAATACTAATTGTGCCTCTTTGGGCTTCTACCCATTGTGGTGCGGGGTTGACAACTTCGGGATACCTTAGTAGTCTGCCCGAATCCAGTCACTGGTGACACCCCGCACCGAGCCGTCGCATCGGATCTGGTGCCCGGGTGGACTGAACCTTTTTTCCCGCTTCTCGGCCATGTTTGCACTCAGGAGGAGTCATTCCATGAGCTGTCCACACACCCAGTACCTCAAGTCCGTTCTTTCGGCCGGCAATGTTATCCACGAAATCAGCCCCCGTGGCGACGCACATGTCTGCACTATGTGGAATCCCGGCAAGGTCATCAACACCGACAAGGTCGCCATGATGGCCAACGGTCCGGCCGTCAAGATTGCCAGCAGCGACCCGCTCTGCCTCATCGGGCCGATTGACAAGATCGCTCTGCTCATCGGTGCCTGCCGTCACCCCAAGCGGTAACCCATTCCGCCATCCGCACTGACATCCGCCCCCACACCAATCGCCAATGCGATACGGTGTGGGGGCGGATTTTTTTATTTTCGGTTGGGGTTTCTGACGATGTGATCGATGTCGAGCTCGGAAAATACCATACCTCGGGCGATATCATCGAGTGCGTTCCGAACATGATGCATCATGTTGTCAGGCAAGGTACCCCGACGAAACCATTGAATATCATCACATTTTTCTGGCTCTTGGATACGCGGATCACCCTGCCATTTTTGGCATGAAAAAAAGTAATCCACCCGATCGCCTGTTTCGTCGTGTTTTGTTCGATACATGACATGCGCAAGCTTAAGGTCTTCCTTACGCAGTTTGATCCCTAACTCTTCCTGGGCCTCGCGGACTAAACAATCTGTTGGCAACTCACCGGCTTCTAAATGCCCGGCCGGTACCGAGTACCAGCCATCATAATACCCGCTGCCCTGTCGGCGCGTTAATAAAATTGCATCACCCCTTTTTAAGATAAGATAAACGGCGGTCGTGGCCTTATTGCGTTCTTTCATGAATCCTACTTTTCCAGCAACTCCTTCAACCCCTTGAGCACCATATTCCAGTTCTCCTCCGAGTGTTTTTTCGACTCTTCAGTCGGGTTATTGTCTTGGGTAATCGTAACAATAGTCTGGGCATTACCTTCTGACAACTCATATTTCACATTATTGTAGTTTTCCGGACTGTCCGTTTTGCCGCTCATCGAGCTCCAGTATGTCGTTTCTAAAAGTCTTTCCGGCACGACTTTCAGCACCGTCCCCTTGTCCTCATATTCTGTCCCCTGCCACTCACCTTTCCAGATAATCGGACTACCTTCTTTCCAATCTGTCTCGACATTCGTGCCGAACAAATATTGCTTAATCGTCTCTGGGTTCGTTAAAGCCTCCCAGATTTTTGCAGCTTGGGCGTTGATGGTGGTAGAGCTGGTTGCAATATGGCTTTGTTTCATGTGATGAGAGTTTATCACACGCCTTTCCATCCGGCCACATTTTTGTTAGGGTGGTTGTGTCCGGGAGAGGTCGTCCCGCCCCAGTTTTCCTCGGGAAAACTGGGGCGGGATAAACTCCGTGGTCTAGTGCACACGCTTGTCGGGCGAAGCCGAGCGCGGCTCCGCCGTAGAAAGCACTTGATAATTTATCCGGAGCGGAGAGGTCGCATAGTGGCCTAGTGCGCTCGCTTGGAAAGCGAGTATACCGAAAGGTATCGGGAGTTCGAATCTCCCCCTCTCCGCTCCGGAAGAATTAAACGGGTGTATACCGAAAGGTATCGAGAGTTCGCCTGCCCCGCACCCGAAGTGAAACGGAGTGGTACGGGGAATCTCTCACCCTCCGCCAACAAAATCTTTTATCGAGCAACCCGAGTAGTCTCAATAGGAAGTAGCCTTAGTACTGCAATTCCAGTAAAGTTAATATACCTGTTTAATGTCACTAATCAAAAACAAGACTATCTAAACAGTATATGGACCTAGAAACTCCAAAGGAACCGCCCCGATCAGCCTCTCTTTGGCAGACAATCCTAGGGTGCAGCATTAGCATCCTTCTCTACGGGGGGATTATGTTCGTCCTTTTCGTAGTGTCTATTGTTGCTGGAGAATCATATGAGCCGGGATTGCGATACATTGCGTATGGTTTAGCAATCCTGCTTGTTCCAGGTTTATCTTTTGTTCTGTATCTGGCCCGAAAACGGGATTGGCGTTTTTTTCGCCACCCCATCCTGCGATCAATGTCCTTCCTGCTCATTCGGTTGCTGTTAGCTACCTGTCTGCTGCCAGCTTTTACTTTCTTGATCAGCAACAGAACCATCATCAGGTACCTGACCGCCTTAGGTTGGTATCAAAATCGATCTTTCTTCACGTATGGCGGGTATGCTCTTCTCATACTCCAAGTTTTGACGTTTCTCATTTACTCATGGCTAGCGCACCTCAAGAAGAGAACAGAACACTTATGGGTACCATTAGCAATATGGGTTATTATTTTGATCTCCCCCCTGGCTTTTGCGTCCTGGAGTGATGCCGCCCGGGCACAGAAGCCCGATGAGGGAGTTAGCCAAGCAGCGACGATACGGTACTGTATTAACGTAAAATCCTCAGCCAACTGGAAAACCTGTGTGAACCGGACATTGCGGACTGAAGCGGATTACCGGTTTTGCGATTCCAATGCATCAGTTATGTTGGCCGTGCAAGAAAAAGAAGTTAATATTAATGATGCAACCAGCTATTGTCAGGTAACATGGGCAATTGCCTCGCATGACTTGAAGGTTTGCTCCATGCTGAGCAGCATAAGCCAAGATGAGTGCGAAAACGCCCTTTTAAAGAGACAGACCCCTGCATCGGCCGCCAGTTTGTGCGCTCAGTTTTCCTGGCATCAGCCGATTTTTCAGTGCTATCAGCAATCTAAAGAATACTTCGCGGCTCATCCGGCCGAATTCAAAACATTTTGCCAGCATGTGAAAGATAAATTTATTGTGCTCAGCATCCAAACCGTAGACCAATATCGTGACTTCGGAATCGCCTGCGGATTTTTTTCTAGTTCCAGTACGGAAAAACCAATCATCAGCGACATCGCAATTCCCTCACTCTATGGGTCGGTAGAAATACAATGGGTCACCCAGGTGAACGCCGATTCGACCGTCAGCTATGGTTTAACGGGTCGTTACGATCTTAAAAGTACAAGATGGCCCTCCAGCATCTCCGGTCTTAACTTACCGTATATAGCCGGAACACACCGCATCCTCCTCGATGTAAAATCGGGGCAGACATACCACTATTCTATTCAATCGTGCACTGCTCCGCCGAATTCGCTCTGCACGACTACGCCGGATGCAATGTTTGTCGCACAATAATTGAGCGAAACTGATTCGAAACTAAACACAGGCCGATTGTCCTTCTAGACTTAAGAGGACGGCATCCGCCCCATGCATTCCAATCAACAGTTTGTTTGCTCCGACCCATATGCCTTATTTTGCCCCCTAGAAAAATCTTCAAAAAAGCCTTACAATACCCCTCAAGTGGGGGTACTTAACTCATGTGGCCCGCCATAATCAACATTACATGATCGCCGCTATCAAACGAAAAGTTGCCTTGGAAAACGCTTTTGCCGCTAGTACGTTCGTGTACCGGCCAGAGTACTTAAGCTTGATCTCGACGTTTCGCTGCAACTTTGCCTGCGAGATGTGTTCAATTTGGAAAAAGACCGACTTTTCTGACGAGATGACCGATGAGCAGTGGCTTCGTCTCGTCCCAGAATTTCCCAAGATTTTTTCGCCTGAAGCATTTGTCGAGATCACCGGCGGTGAGCCGATGATTCGGAAGGCGCTCGTCTTGGCCTTGATCCCTACTTTGAAAAAACATTTCCGCGGCGTGTCGCTGAACTCGAACGGCTCACTGTTGTTTGACCCCGATGCGATCCCCTCGCTCGAGCGCGCCGGCCTCGACACCATGAAGATTTCTTGTACAGCCTGAACCCGGCCACCCACAACAAGCTGCGTGGCACGCCGGTCGCCTTCAAGCGGCCCAAGGACGAGATCGATAAAGTGAATCAAACTTCGCTGCACTTCCAAATTGGCGCCTTGGTGACCGGCCAGAATATCAAGGAGTTGCCCGAGCTGATCAGTTGGTCGCAAACTCTCCCCAACACCACGCTCATCCTCCAGCCGCTCGATGAAAACATTGAATCAGCCGAAGCGCACCATGCTGGTAACTCTTCGCAGTCTGAGCTGTGGCCAACCGCGGGGGAAGTCAAAACATTTTATGCCTGGCTCAAGGACCACACCGCCTCGGTCAAGAATCACCATGCCCATCTTAGGGCCATGGAGCGATATTTCCTGCGGCCAGCCAGTACCCTGAAAAATCGCTGCTTTGTCGGTCAGCGCAACATCGTTGTCTACCCAAACGGCCAAGTATCTTTCTGCTACAAGCGGAGCCCTATCGGCACGACGGCCACGAAGTCGCTGACCGACGTTCTCCAGATCCAGGCGACCCGCCTGGAACGCGAATCAATCACCCACTGCGAAAAATACTGCCGGGTGATCGGCTGTAATTATTCGCGGGGGATTAAAGAATACCTGCAAGACAAAGTCGCCAGTGTGTAGTCGGGCCAACGTCAATCAACCGGGCTAAAATGTTCTGAGTTCAGAGTCAAGCGAAGCTTGATCGCTGGTGTTAGGGTTAACGTCAATCTGGTCGAGGGTTGTTTCCGCGGTTGTCAGATCAGCCGTGGTGGATATGGTCGGAGCGTTCGGTACATCACTGGTTGAGGTTTGATTCGTGCTTGTGGTGTTCGTGGTCGCTGGCGTGGAAGGAGTTTTTGACCACTCATACCAGAGCCACGCGCCAGCGGCAATGATTAGCACAATTAAGACCGTAATAACTGTCGTATTCCCTCGTCGTGTTGGGATAGCTTGGTTCATGATTGATTGGTATTGGCTGCGTGGGCGTTGTTATTCGATGAAGTCTGGCCTTGGGCAGACTTAACACCAACGATCAGATTTTTGATCGCGGTCTTGTATGCCTGCAGCGCTACAGCGGTCGTGCGCAACTGGTCCTTGAAGGTCGTAGCCATGCCCTTCGGATTTTCGGCCGTGCAATCAAAGGTCGCGTCCTGCTTCAGCGTCGCGACTTGGATTTCAGCTGCGGTTTTAGTTTCGTTCACCTTGGCCACCAGCGCATCATAGTTCGAGATCGTCCGACCCTTGTTGACGTAAAAAGTCTCGACCCGGCTGGCGATCGTAGAAAAGACATTCAGCTGCCTCTCGGCTCGGTTGGCCCTGCGCGACATAATCTGGTTCAGGGCGGCTTGGCGATTCTGGCATACCCGAAGCTTAGCTGCTTCCAGCCTGCCAGCGCCGGGAGTATTGGTCACGGCGCTATTACTACTCACTGCATTGCTATTCTGAGCCCGCGCCACTGCGACCCGGGCACCAAAAACCGTACCCGCCATCAGGACGCAGATCAGAGCAAAATTACGTTTTTGTTGGCCTGTGTATATCACAATTTTCATTGTACTCTTGAGCCCAAGCGCGTCAAGCGGGCCTGCGGGCGCCCCTCCATTACCCACTGCGAAAAATTCTGCCGGGTGATCGGCTGTAATTATTCCCGGGGCATCAAGGAGTATTTGCAGGACAAAGTAGCAGCGAACTAGCGCCGCATCTTTGTCCCCTCCTCTCACGAGGAGGGGTGGATCGTCCGGAGCCTGCCGAAGGACGAGACGGGGTGATCTCAAAATACAGACGCGACCCTATTTCTTTGCCGTCTCTAATTTCTCGTTGAGAATCTTTATTGTCTTCATAGCTCACACCTTGTGTATGAGCAATTCTTGGTATTTTTACTGTCGGTTGGGGTATAGCAGTGATCCGAGCATGCCTATAAAAATGAGTGCGCATCCGGCCAGCAGAATAACCGTAATAAGAATAATGATAGTTTTTGATATTCTTTGCGATAGGGTTTTGGTATTTGATTCTTTGCGGTTAGGAACTTTGGTCCTAGTGGTTGATTGTCCATGTAGCTATTTTCCTGCTTTTAGTTTCTCGTTCAACATCATCGTCGTCTTGATGACCGTGTCCGGGTTGAGCGACATCGAATCGATCCCTTCTTGAGCGAGAAACAGGGCGATTTCTGGATAATCTGACGGTGCCTGACCACAGATCCCGATTTTCTTGCCAGCTTTTTTGGCACCACGAATCACTTGCGATAGCATCGCCTTGACCGCATCATTATGCTCGTCATAAATATGAGCCACCAATTCGGAATCACGGTCGACGGCCAGTGTAAATTGCGTTAAGTCATTGGAGCCAATGGAAAAACCATCAAACAATTTGGCAAATTGATCAACTAGCAGGACATTCGACGGCACTTCGGCCATAACATAGACTTGGAGGTTATTTTTGCCCTGGACCAGACCATTCTCGGCCATGATTTTCAGCACTTTTTTCCCTTCCTCAATTGTGCGGCACATCGGGATCATGAGTTTCAAATTGCTCAGGCCCATGGTTTCCCGAACTTTGACCATCGCCTGCAGTTCCATGATAAAAGCTTCTCGGTAATTTTCCGAGTAGTACCGGGCGGCGCCGCGCCAGCCCATCATCGGGTTGTCTTCCTTGGGTTCAAACTCATGGCCGCCGATCAAGGTAGCGTATTCGTTTGATTTGAAGTCCGCTAAGCGCAAGATCACGTCT
>JACQBO010000042.1 GCA_016194465.1 Candidatus Kerfeldbacteria bacterium | reverse complement strand
CATTTACTAAGGAAAAACGCCTATGGCAGAAAAACCCATGAGCAAGTCGGCCCTGATCGCCTACTTGGCTGAGAAGTCGAATATGAGCAAGAAAGATGTGACGACGATGTGGGAACTGATCGTGGACACGGCCTACAAGCAAGCCAAGAGCGCCGGCGAAGTGACCTTGCCCGGCCTCGGCAAGCTGATCAAAAAGAACCGCGCCGCTCGTATGGGCCGCAACCCGGCCACCGGTGCCACCATCCAGATTCCGGCCAAGACGGTCGTGAAGTTCCGGGTGGCTAAGGCCGCCAAGGACTCGATCCTCGGCAAATAGGTACGGCATCTGCAAACAAAAGAAAGGGGCGCCCTGCAGGGCGCTTTTTTCTTAGGCCTGGTACGTTTGAATGGGATCGGGAATCACGACCCGCCAGTTGGGTTGCCGCGGCTCGAACGGGAATATGTTGGCCATAGGCATCCAAAGTTTTCGCGCCGCTCAAGAGTTTTCGGCCCAGGGTATGGGCGGCTTGGTAGCCGGTGAAGAGGACCGTGTTTTTCGGCGACCCAATCGTGTTGACCAGGTGGTGAATAATCCGACCGGCCGTAACCATTCCCGAGGCACTCAGGATCATGGCCGGGCCTTGGAGGGTGTTCAAGGCTTTGGACTCCTCCACCGAGTGAACGTACGTCAAGTTGCGAAAAACGAGCGGATCTTCACCCAGACGTGAAAAATCAAGGCCGGTTTGTTTATCGTAGTCTCGTTGATGGGCTTCAAACACGGACGTGATCCGTTCGGACAAAGGACTGTCCACAAAAATTGGTAGGCGGGGAATATCACCATGATCCGTGAGCTGATGAAGTAGGTAAACAAGTTCCTGCGTCCGACCGAGGGAGAACGCCGGCACGACCACTTTTCCGCCTTGGGCAAAGGCATGCCGTACAACGGCGACTAACTGTGCTTTGACTGACTCCACCGGGTGATGCCGCCGATCGCCGTAGGTTGCTTCCATGATCAGGGTTTGGGCCGGCACGTCAATCGGATCAGGATCACGGAGGAGCGGGGCGCCGTGGCGTCCGAGATCCCCAGTAAAGACTAAAACTTTTTCTTGCCCAGCTTCGCGTCCCCGGAGCACAATGGCGGCCGACCCCAAGATATGTCCGGCATCATACAGGCGACACTCGACGGTTGGCGTCAACCGATGCCAGGCTGGATCAAGAAATGCATGGGTCAGCGGTTGCCAAAGTTTGATAACCGCCGGAATGTCTTCTGGCCGATAGAGCGGTTCGTGAAGGGGTGCTTCAGCGTATTGATGCCGGTTCATATAGTCGGCGTCCTGGACCTGGATGTGGGCGGCATCAAGTAAGATGAGCTCGGCTAGGTCTCGCGTGGCACTGGTGCCATAAATCGCCCCGCTGTATCCCCCCTTGACCAGCAATGGTAGCCAGCCGACATGATCAAGATGAGCGTGCGACACAACCACCGCATCAATCGTGCGGGGGTCGAACCCAACGTGCTGATTCCGTTCTTGTGTTTCCTGCCGTCGACCCTGAAACAAGCCGCAGTCGAGCAAAATCCGGGAACCAGCCAAGTCCACCAGATGCTTCGAACCAGTCACCTCTTTGGCTGCCCCATAAAACGTTAGTTTCATGCCTCTAGTATATCACACCGCTTCTTCCTACCCACTGGCCCGCAGTCAATTGACAAAAATCTCTTATCCCTGTACTCTGTGGATATCCTACATTTCCTACTTGTAGGACTTACCTCCTAACCTTGTGTTCTATGCGAAGACATCGCCTTCATCACGGTCATGGACCAACCGGCCCAGGACACCGCCACTTCTTCGGCACGACGACCCTCGGCGAAAAAGGCCAGGTCGTCATCCCGGCCGAAGCCCGCAAGGCCTTGAAACTCAAGAACGGAGAAAAACTCCTGGTCTTCGGCTTTGGCGATAACATGATCGCCCTCTCCAAATTCGATGGCCTGGAAAAGTTTGTGGCCCACCTGTCGCATAAGCTGGACAGTTTGCGAGAGATTATGAAAAAGGAAAGCCGCACGTAGTTATGGCTCAGCCCATTATCTCCACCACCAACCTAGCCCGCACGTTCGGGAAAACCAAGGCTCTCGATGGGGTCTCCATCTCGATCGACGAAGGCATGATCTATGGCTTGCTTGGCCCAAATGGCGCCGGTAAGACCACGCTCGTACGGATTCTCGCTACCCTCATTCCCCCGACCAGCGGCACCGCCACCGTCGCCGGTTTGGACGTCGTCCGCCACTCGGCCAAAGTGCGCAAGATCATCGGCTTGGCCGGTCAGTTTGCCGCCGTTGATGATTTCTTGACGGGCCGGGAAACCTTGGAAATGGTCGGCCGATTCTACCATCTCTCGAATCAAGAAGCGAAAAAGCGGGCGGCCGTGCTGCTTGAACGATTGAGCCTGGCTGACGCCGCCAACCGCACCGCTAAAACCTACTCGGGCGGGATGCGTAAGCGTTTGGACATTGGCGCCAGCCTCATCGGCGAACCAAAAATCATCTTCCTCGACGAACCGACCACTGGTCTCGATCCGCGAACCCGGGCCGAGGTCTGGGACATTGTCCGCGACCTGGTCAAACGCGGCTCGACCATTCTCCTCACCACCCAGTACCTCGAAGAGGCCGATGCCTTAGCCCAATACATCTCCGTTGTTGACCATGGAAAAATTGTCGCCCAAGGGACCTCGTCTGAACTCAAAAACAGCCTGGGTCAAGATCTGGTCGAAGTCGCCGTGGAAAAAGACTTACAGTCTCAGGTACAAAATATTCTCAGCACCGTCGCCGGCCAACCTGCCACCATTGATGAAATAACTGGACACATCCGCATTACGGCCAAAGAAGGCAGCGCGACCTTGCTGGCCGTGGCCAACGCCCTCAAAGCCCAACAGATTACGGTCCATGACATTGCCTTACACCGTCCGACGCTCGATGACGTGTTCTTAGCCGTCACCGGAAAGCCAACGGTGAAAGAGCAGACGAAACAATGACCACCATTCGCGATATTCTCAACGTTACCAAGCGGAACTTGCTCCGTTTGCGACGGACGCCCCAGCTGCTCGTCTTTTCCAGCATCCAGCCAATCATGTTCTTACTTCTCTTCGACTTTGTGTTCGGGGGCGCCGTGGGGAAAGCCGGCACGGGAACCAGTACCTACATCAATTTCCTTTTGCCTGGCATCTTAGCACAAACCTCTATCTTCGGCTCGATGCAGACTGGGATCGGCATGGCTGACGACCTGAGCAAAGGCGTAATTGACCGCTTCTGGAGCTTACCGATGAGCCGGGCGGCGATTGTGGCCGGCCGGACCTTGGCCGACGCGATGCGCAATTTGCTGGTCATTTGCATCATGCTTGGCGTGGGCAGTATTATCGGGTTCCGCTTTCATCACGGCTGGGGCTTTGGGTTA
>JACQBO010000038.1 GCA_016194465.1 Candidatus Kerfeldbacteria bacterium | reverse complement strand
CTGGCAGGTGGGACAAAAAATTACTGGTTCGGCCGGCATTAGGCGGGAATAAGTTGCCGGAGCAAGAGCGCCAGGACGGCGATTGGCGCCACGAGCCAGATCACGAACAGGAGGATACTGATCAGCGTCCACCCGGCCACTCGGACGAATCGAATGGCCACCAAAAAAATGCGGAAGAAAAAGCTGATGATCCGGCCGGTCCGGGTGTAGTCACCATACATGGGCTTGCCCATGCTCTGTAGCAACAACCGCAGACCCAATCGTTCACTCAGGCCAAGCCATTGGCGGACCAGGGCCGTCCAAATTTCTTTGGTCCCCGCCGTGTACCACCAAACCGGAAAGTATAAAATTTCGCCCACGAGTTCGCGAACAATGAACGTGCTTGCCCGGACGGAAATGGACTGCGCCATATCCTACAGCCTAGCACTTTTAGGCGATGGACTCAATGTGACCATGCTTGACACCTGGCAGGTCGCGGCCTAGACTTTGAGCACAGTCAGCATTGTTCCTTCCACAACCTGATCGACCACGACGAAAGGAGGAAGCATGTTTCACCGCATGAATGAGTGGAGTAAGCGCCCCTTTCGCTGGTGGCTCCGCCATACCAGGATCGGCCAGTGGGTGTATTTCAGGACCAACCCGAATTTCTGGAGCTTCATCCGGATTCCCTTGAGCCTGGTCGTGTGGCTCTTGCTGGCCACGACCCATGACCAAACAGCGCTGATCGTTTTCATTATCGCGGCGTTGACCGATCGGTTTGACGGTGTCTTCGCTGATTTGAAAGGACCGACCAAGTTCGGCGCAATGCTCGACTCCCTGGCGGACTCGATCATGATGTTCACGGTCTTGGCTGGACTTTCCAGCCGTTACCCGTCGCAAGCTCTGCCCTATGTGATCATCGGGTTGGAGATCGCGCGGCTCAGCGCCGTTGGCTTTATCGGTCTGCTGCCCCGCTGGGAAGGTCGGGACGAAGCACTCGATCCTAACCTGTCTGGCAAATTCAAAATGTTCGCCGTGGCTTTGTCGGTGGTCAGCGTTTTTTCCGGCCACCCCCTGTTCGGCCAGACGACCATGATCGCCGCCATCATCCTGAGCCTCTACAGCATGGGGCGTCACCTCTTTGACCTGCTGCATCGGAAGACAGCCAGCGGCAGCACCAAAGTACACCACCTCGGCTAACGACGTGGTGTTTTTTTAACTGGCGACCTGACCTTGGCCCTTGGCGGTCGCATCGGTCGGCAGGGCGGTGGTGAGTGAATCGGCGTTTTGATTGAGCACCGAACCAAGGTAGCTGTCTGTCCCCGTGGCCGATGTGGTTTGCGTCAGGACCACGACCGAACCGACTTGATCAGCCGTCGGGGTAATCGAGACTTCAAAATGCGCCTTCAGGCTCGGGAGCTGACTACCGCTTCCCGCCGGGACTTTGTTCAGTGTCCAGGTGACGGTGCGCGCGGTTGGATCGAAATTGATATCACCGGCGTCCCGACCAATATTCTGCCCGGTCCAGAACACCCCGGCGGGCAGGGTGGCCACGACTTTCATGGTTGAGACATCACTAGTTGTATTGGTTACCGCCCAGATAACCCGGTAGGCGGTCGTCTGTCCAACCTTCGGCGGCAACGGACCAGAACCAATCACTCTCCCGTCCTCGTCATAATACCGCGCTTCCGCTAGTAAGCGAAACACGGTGCCAATTTTTGTGGTGGATATGATCGTACTGTTTTGGCCGTTGCTGTTGGTATTACTCAGTCCGGGCGCACTCACCGTCACGGTGGCGGCCACATGTTGATTTTGGTCAGCATCGGTCGCCATCGGTATCAACGACTTGATGGGAACAGAAAAATGCGCGGTTACTTCATCGCCCGGCTTGACATCGGCCAGCCCCACGATCTGCTTTTGGGTCCAGGTCAGTTGACCATTTTTCACGGCCGCTTGATCGCCATTCTGGAGTTGGGTCAGGTCCAGACCGGCGCCAGCCAACGTCACCGCCAGGGTCACGCCGGCCACTTCAACATCGCTATGGTTGGCCACCCGAATAACATAATTGAGGGTATCACCTGGATTGGCCGTCACCGGATCGGTGGAGCCGTTGATCGCCACGCTGGTGCTTAATCCCGTGTTCACCAGGACGATGAGAATATTCGCTTGATCTTGAGGGTCGACCCCAGTCGATGTTACGAGCCCCACGTGTCCGGTTAACTGGAGCGTATCGCCGATGGCGCCGTTGACCGTGCCGGTAATCGTGATCGTGCCTGAGGCATCTTTTGGCACGTGATCGATCTGCCAGATGGATGAGCCTTGACTCGGCGCCGGATTGGTTTTTGTCACCGATAGGCCGGTCGGAATGTCGGCCGAGACTTGCACTCCACTGAGGTCGTGGTCGGCGGTGTTCGTATACGTCAGCGTCCAGCTGGCGGTGGCGCCCGGTGCGGCTCGGATTGGTCCATCCAATTTTACGCCGATCGTTGACGAAGCAATGGTAATCGTCGTTTGGGCTTTTTGCTGAAAGTCGGAATTAAAGTTGAGCGGTCGGTACGTCAGGGTGGCGGAAAAATCACGACTGGTGCCAATCGCACCAATCAATGTCCCGGTAATTTTGATTTCGCCCGCCTGCCCCCGGCGGATGGTACCGAGCGACCAGGCATTGTGAAAGTCATTCGACGGGCTCCGTGACGCCGAAATAAAGGTGAAACCGTCTGGGTATTCAACGGTCAGCTCGGCCCGGGCTAAATCAACTGGTTCCTGATTCTGGTATTGTACCGTGTAGGTGATCTGACTGCCGGAGACCGCCTTCGGATCGGCGACAAAGAGTAGTTGAACGTGGGCCCCGGTAAATTTGGCCGTTCGATTAAAAACGAATAACCCTGCGACGCTGGCGGCGGTGAGAATCAACAGGATGATAATCGTCCAGGCCCAGGGCCATCGTCGGTCCTTGGTTGTTTCCATCCGGTCCATGCCCGGTATGCGCGACGGGCTGGCAGGTGCAAGAACCGAGGCTAGATGGCCAGCGTTTCCCTGACCGTCCTTCCGACTCTTACCTGGTGCGGTGGTGACCGGAATGACGGTCACGGCGTCTTCGTCATGACCGGGATTTTCATCACCCTCGACTGCCTCCTCCTCGTCAGGGGTTATCGCTTCATCGGTATCGATCGCTTCGGCTTCAGATTGTTCCTCAGGTATGTCTTCCCGATGCTCTTCGTGCTCGGCTTGATCCGGACTTTCGAGGGCGGCGCGAAATGCCGCCAGATCTTTTGGATCAATTCCCGACTGGTCAGCCGAGCTGCCCTTGGCATTACTTTTAGTTCGCGGCATGATCGTAGTGTAACGGGAAGTTAGGTCTTTGACAACGTGTCGTATTTCTGGCGCTCAATCCGATTGCCGAAACGCATCATCGAACGCAGGACCGGTTCGCTGCGCAGCGGTTGATCAAGCGTCTGATGGATCAAGCGTTCTACCAGCTGGTGCAGCTGACGAAAGACAGTGCGCTCGTCCGGCGGGCTGACCCCGTCTACCAAATATACCATGGTTGGCGTATCCAACCCGAATGCTTCGATACCGGCCTCACGGGCATGGACCAAGCCTTGGTGGGAATGATAGGCAATTGGTTCGGTACCGAGCGGCTGGTGGCAGTGGGCACAGACTTGAAGCGACGGGGCAAATCCCTGCAGATCAAGGAGTTGCCAGGCCCGCCGGCACAGCCTCAGCCACCGCTGACCCAAGGTCAAGATATCTTCTGCCTCCATCGATCGGAGAGAATCTGTCACATACGCAAAAACTCTCGATTCGTCTTGCTCCGCCTTGGTCACCCGATCCACTAATTCCAGAAACCATTGCGCGGCGACAAAGGTAAACGGATCCTGACGCAGACCGGATAGACGATGCTCGATGATACTGCCCGTGATTAGGTCGGAGCGCCGTCCTTTGGCAATCGTCAGGGTCACGTGGGTCACCGGTTCCAAAGAGCCTGACAACTTGGAAACGCTCTTTTTTGTTCCCTTAGCCCGGAGATGCAATTTCCCGCGCCCTGGTGACAAAGCGACAATAAACTTGTCATGCTCGCGGTCGTCCGCATGCCGAAGGATCAGCGCGGTGGTCGTGAAGGTAGACATGAGACATAGTGTACCACGCGCATTGACGCCAGACGAGCCTTGGTGTACGGTGAGTCCGGACCTTTTCACTGAGGAGGAACACTGTGGCTCCCCGAAGTGACCTGATCATTAATGGCCAGCGTTTCGTTTCTGCCCCCGTGGTGACGGCGATCATCCCCGCCGCCAAAGACGTCCAGACCTTTCTCGATCAATGCCGGCGCCGCGGCTTCCGTCGCGTCAAGGCCTACGATGATGTGCGGGCGATCCAATCGCGGCGCTATTATCTTGAGTCTGACGTCCTGCGCCTCGCGCAGGACCTGCAAAAGACCGAGGCGCCGAAGCCTCCGGATCGTCGCTCCCCGCTCTACCCGCCGATCTCCCCGGCCGAGAAGAGGGCCCAGGTCTACTTGGGCCTGCACCACAACCAAGTCCATTTGGCCGATGGACGGCGGGCCGTATCCCTGAGCGTTATCGCCGAGCTGATCGGCTACCCGGCCCTGACGATTCGTGCCTGGCTCCAGCAGCCCGATCAGATGCCTCTGGTATCGAAGTTGGTTCGGCTGACCGACTTCCCCCGCCTCAGCGGCTTGATATCCCTGCAATCGGCCGCCAACTTTGTGCGGGCTTTTCGCGCCCAAACCCGCCGCCAGCCAAAACAACGGCAGGCCAAGTAACCCACTACCACGGTGGGTTTTTATTTTTTGGTCAGTCCGAATACGTTTGCTGTGCCGTCAAGAATAATCTGGCCATGATGTTCGGCCCCATCCATCGCCGGCGTTGCGGCTCGGGCTTTGACGGCCGAAAGAATCTTGGTCTGGTATCGTTCAATCAATTGGGCCAGTAACGTCTTAGCCTCACAGTACAGAATAATCTCATCAGAGGGTCGCAAGCCGGCAGTTTTGCGCAGTGCATTGACTTCGCGAATAAAATCGCGGACCATTCCCTCTTCCCGGAGTTCGTCGGTGATCGTCGTATCAAGGGCGATCAGCGGACTTTCGGCCATGAGCATATACTCCGATGGCAAATTAGCCAGAGTATTTTTCACTACGATCTCTTTGACGTTCAATTCGTCTTTCACAATGTCAACAATATCTTTGGCGTAGGCGCCAGCGATGACCGCCTGCCCTAACGGTTGCCTGACTTTCAATCCTTGTTTGGCACGCAACGCATGACCTTGTTCGACAATCCGTCGCGCGGCCGCCATCTCCTCGAGCACGGTGCGATCAGGCACTGGGGCTTCTGGCCATGATTCAAGATGGACTGAGGCTAACGTTCCTCCAGCCTGATGATAAAGATCTTCGGCCAGAAAGGGTGCAAGTGGTGCCGTCAGTCGTGACAGGGTTTGTAAAACGTGTTGCAGCATAGCCGCGGCTTCCAATGCTTCTTGCGGATGTTTGAACCGTTCCCGGCTCCGGCGGACATACCACGTCGAAACATCGGTGATAAAGGCTTCTAACGCTCGGCCCGCGCCAGTAATATCGTATGCCTCAAGTTTTCTCGTGACATCAGCGATCAGCTCGTTCAAGAGTGCCTTCATCCAGCGATCAAGTACATGATTCTGGGCCGGGGTCCCGACCGGGCCAGTATACAGTTTCAGAAAACTAACCACATTCATCACAATGAGGAATGTTTTCTTGACGACCGAGTCGACACCTTTCGGATCAAAGTTTTTGGCGTCCCAAGGTTGATTGACCGTGTACAAATACCAGCGGATCGCGTCGGCCCCGTACTGGTCGATCAGGCCCATCGGGTCGAGGTAGTTGCCAAGGGACTTGGATAGTTTTCGTCCTTGAGCATCCTTCAAGTGTCCGAGCACAATCACGCGTTTGTATGGCGGTTCTTTGACCACCTTGGCTTTTTGTAGCAGCGTCCCGACTGCCAACAAAGTGTAAAACCAGCCGCGGGTTTGGTCGATCGCTTCGGTGATGTAGTCAGCTGGATAGCTTTGGCCTTCATCGATGCGCTCCTTATTTTCAAACGGATAATGCCACTGGGCAAACGGCATTGACCCCGAATCGAACCACGTATCGGCTACTTCAGGCGCTCGTTTCATAGTCCCCCTCCTCGGTGAGAAGGGGTGAGGGGTGGTGTCCCCTCCTGCCTGAGGAGGGGTGGTCTCGCCGGACGAGACCGGGGTGGTGGGAGCACATCGCGTGCACGGCCAGACAACTCCATCAAGAAACGGCCGGTGTGGATCAAAACTACCGTCCGATTGATATAACGGCGCGGCGAAACCGAGTTCCATCGGCTGGGCATTAGCCGGTAAGGCGCTGAAATCGAACCAGCTTGTTGGTTGTAACGATAAAGCCCATTGCACGACGAGTAGCGGGTCAGCATGGGTGACGACCACAAAGGTCTTACCTTCGTGTTTGGCATCAAGATCATGAAGAAAATCAAACATCCGCGCCCGGATATCGAGCCATGTTTCGCCGCCTGGCGGCGCTTGGTCCATGCGTTTCGCCCTATCACCAAATCCTTGATGAAACTCGGCGATCGTTTTGCCTTCAAAGTCCGGGCCGATGAGATATTCATTGATCCGCGGTTCTTCAAACATTGGCGCATTGGTGGCCTTGGCGACGATCGCCGCTGTTTCTTTGGCCCGCAAAAACTGTGAGGTAAAAATCGCGTCGATTTTTTCTTCCTTCAATTTGGTTGCGGCGCTTGCTGCCTGCTTTTCCCCTTTCGAGGTCAGTGATGAGACGTCGAGCTTGTCACGCACCGTGTTCAAGGTGCTGACGACATTAATATCAGCCTCGCCATGCCTAAGGAAAATGTACCGATTGCGCTTCGGCATCTTGGTCGTAAGATCCTCATAACTGCCCAAGCATTCCTGGTGTCCGCAATCCGGATTATCACACTGCCAGATCGGCAATGGCGTACCCCAGTACCGTTCGCGAGAAATTGCCCAATCTTTCACTTCGCGCAACCACTCGCCAAACCGGCCTTCTTGAATGTGTTTTGGATACCAAGTGATTTTTTCATTATTGGCGATCAGCTGGTCGCGCAGTTTCGACATGAGGATAAACCATGATGTTTTCGCGTAGTACAAGAGTGGGTGCTTGCAGCGCCAGCAGAATGGGTAGTCGTGAGAGTAATCCTCAACTTTGTAGAGTTTCCCATGCTCTTCCAGCCAAGCCACAATTTTTTTTTGTGTCTCCCCTTTTGCATCTTTTACTTCAAGCCCAGCCCAAGGTTTTACCAACTCATTAAACTTTCCTTGCAGATCAACGGTGTGCGCCTTCGGCAAATCAAGCTTCTTTCCCAAATTGAAATCATCTTCCCCGTACATGACCGCTGTATGGACGACACCTGTTCCTTCATTGGTTGTGACAAAGTCAGCCGGAACAATAGTATAAGCGGCGCCCCTCCTCTCGGAGGAGGGGTTGGGGGTGGTCGGAGCAGCTTCTCGAAGGTCAAGAAAATCGAAGAGCGGTTTATATTTCAGGCCAATGAGTTCAGAGCCTTTTATCGG
>JACQBO010000037.1 GCA_016194465.1 Candidatus Kerfeldbacteria bacterium | reverse complement strand
CCAAACTTTTCTGCCAACGCGAATGGATCAACGACGTTCCCTAGCGACTTACTCATCTTCTGACCATCGGAGGTGATGAACCCGTGGATGACGATCTGTTTCGATGGTTTCACCCCGGCCGACAGCAGCATGGCCTGCCACATAGCTGACTGTTGCCGCAAATTGTCCTTGCCGGCGAACTGGACTGACGGCCACCAGTGAGAAAACTTCTTGTCTGGCCAACCCAAAGCAGAAATGTAGTTGATGAGAGCGTCAAACCAGACGTACATGACGTGGTCGTCATCACCCGGTACCGGAATCCCCCAGGACATTAAGTGGCTGCTGGTATTTCGAAAATCGAAAAAAGTAGTTTTCCTCTTCGATAATTTCCAATTCAAGATTGGGATGCAAAATGCAGTGTCCGTGATCAAGTTCGGATTCTGTCTTTTCTAATTCGCAGCCGACGCAGTACTTGATTTTGTATTGCTTTTTGTAGATATCATCGCTCGCCGCGCATCGTTTCCAGAATTCTTGAGCCGCGGCGATGTGATGAGGATCGGTAGTCCGGATAAAGCTATTGTAACTGAGGTTCAGGGCTTGTTTCAGGCGATCAAACTTGGCCGCGTATTCGTCGACATATGCTTGGGTGTCTTTCCCCTGCTCCATGGCCGCCTGGTCAATTTTCATGCCATGTTCGTCCGTACCGGTGTTGAAAAAAACCTTGTAGCCTTCAGCGCGTTTGTGCCGGGCGATGATATCCGCCTGGATAATTTCTAATGCAAAGCCAATGTGCGGATCGGAGTTGACGTATGGCAGGGTTGTTGTGAGTGAGTATCTTTTCAAATCGATTTGAAAGGGATGGTTTGAGCCTGGGGTTTAATAAAACGTTTGATGTCAGCCTGGACAAAAGTTCTTTGGATATCAGCATGAACTATCATCGTTGGCAGGGGCTGAGTATGATCCTTCATGGGAGATGAATCCAGGATGGAAAATCCGATGTACTCTATCCGCTTATGTTTGCGATTTCTGACCCAGTCCATCGCCGGGAAAAGATCGGCGTCTGAGCTAATGACTAGGGCGGTGTCGTATCGGTCATCAACTGCGCCGATAATGAGATCAGTTGCGAGCTTTACGTCGATCCCCTTTTCGCGAAGCCGATAATATACAATTTCTGAAACTCCCTTGGCTAATAATTCTTTGTATCCCTCGACACGCGAATCGATCTTAATCGACTCGCGGCGTCTTCGTAGCTTACTTGTTTTAATTTGCCAATGTGTAGCAAGCAGATTGGAAAAATGTTTCGTTTGCTTCGACATTGATTTTACTGATTGCGGGTCGCCTTCCCTTTCCCTAAGTGCCCCGCAGTAGAATCTTTTGCCCATCGGCACAATGGTACGGCCCTGTGCCAGAAATGAGGCGAATGCCTCATAGTCAAAATCTGACTCATTGGCATCAAGTTTTTTGAGCACGAGATGGTAGAAATTCCCACCATCCAAGAAAATCTGGATCCGTTCTCCTTTCGACATACCTGAATTATAGCAAAATAGGCCAAAAAAATCCTGCACACTGCCTTGCGGCAGGCGCAGGAGACTTTACCAACCAAACATACCTGAGATAGCTCTTGTTGTCAACCCTAACCTTTCCACACCTCAGCTATCGCGGCCCAATTACGAGTACAATTTCACCTTTGGCTTGATCGAGATGGTCTTGAAAATGCTTCAACACATGAAGCGCAGTTCCCCGGATAACGCTCTCATGAACTTTTGTCAATTCACGGGCGACAACAACCTGACGTGAGTTAGTAAGCTTGACTAAAGATTCCAGCGTCTTGAGCAACCGGTGCGGCGATTCGTACAATATCACGGTTTCTTCCGTGGCGGCAATTCGCCGGAAGAGTGTTTCCCTCCCTTTTTTATGGGGCAAAAATCCGAGAAATAGGAACCGGTCGGTCGGTAAGCCGCTCAAGGCCACGGCGGTTGTCAACGCCGCTGGACCTGGCACCGATTCGACTTTCAGACCCAACGCCGCCGCTCGGGCGACGACTTTGCCCCCCGGATCGGCAATACCCGGCATACCGGCATCCGTCACAATCGCGACATCCCCTTCGGCCACATATGCCAGCACGCCATCAATATCACGCTCCGTCGAGTGGTGGTGCAGGCTAACAAGCTTGGTGGTAATGCCGTAGTGGTCAACCAGTTTCCTAGTCGTCCGCGTGTCTTCGCAGGCAATCAATCCGACCTCGCCCAAAATCCGGCGGGCGCGAATCGTCAGGTCCTCCAGGTTCCCGATCGGCGTACCGACGACAAAAAGGGTTCCCGGCACAATTATGTCTCCAGGGCCGTATCGGCCTGCCGACGTTCTTGCAGGAATTCTTCGATCACTGAGGAGAGAATGATCACGGTGGGCACGGACAAAATAATGCCGACGATCCCGGCTAGTTCCGCCCCGGCCAGAATGGCGATCAAGACCACGATCGGGTTTAAACCTGTCGCCTTGGCCATGATCCGCGGCACGAGCAAGTTATTTTCCAGCTGCTGGACAACATAATACAGAATGGCCACCCACAGGGCGAGCAAAGGAAATTGGGAAAAAGCCACCACGAGGGCCGGAATCATTCCCAGATATGGGCCAATGGTCGGGATCAGTTCGGTCAGACCGGCGATCAGGGCCAGGGCCAGGGCAAATTTCACATGGAGTAAACCTAAACCAATGCCGATCACCGTGGCAATCACCGCCCCAAGAAGTAATTGGCCGCGCAGCCAGCTCCCGAGTCTGGCTTCAATCCGCTCGAGCAGTTCACCAGCATAAGGCCGGTAGGCTTTGGGCACCAGGGAGGCACCGGCGCGGCGTAAACCCTGCTCTTGCAAGGTGAGATAGAACGTTAGGATCATGACGCCGATAAACGCCAGGAGGCCGCCGAAGATCGTCCGCAGCCCCTGGAAGAGGCTCGTCACCAGATTACCTAGCGGTCCGGCGCTAGACGAGGTGGCCACGATCGGCACTTCGGATCGACCGATCAAGCGGCTGGCCCAGGTCCAAAAGTGATTGATATAGTCCGGCAAAGATTGGAGCAGCTGGCTGAGCTGGCTCGTCACCACCGGCACAAAGGTCACCAGAATCAACGCCACCATCCCCAGCAGGATAACGTAGAGAATCGTAATGCCAAAGGCCCGCGGTACCCCCCGCCGCTCCAGCCGGGAAATCATGGGGTTGAGGGCCGCCGCCAAAATTAAAGACAGAAAAACGATGGTCATGATGTCGCGGATAACAAAAGCGAGGGCGACAACGATTAAAATGACGACTGTTTTGATGATACTGCCGAGCGAAACGTCGTAGGTGGAAGACGACATGAAAAAAATTCAAGCTAGCTTCGAGCTAGCTCTGTATCGGCTTGATGCCGCTGCTGAAAAAAATCTTCGACGAAGCTGCTGACGATAATCACGGTTGGCACCGCTAAAATAATTCCGGTAATGCCGGCCAGCTTCGCCCCGATCAGGACGGCAATAATCACCACCACCGGGTTCAAACCCGTAGCCTTGGACATGACCCGGGGAACAATCAAGTGGTTCTCAAGTTGCTGGACCAGAATATACGCCAGCACGGTCCACAGGGCCAAGAGCGGATCCTGCGACAGGGCCACAATGACGGCCGGGATGGCCCCAATAAATGGGCCGATGATCGGGAGGAGCTCAGTGACCCCAGCGATCAAAGCCAGAACGAGCGCGTATTTTACGTGCAGGAGCAGGAGCGCAACATAGATCAAGGTGGCGATGATCAAACCTAAGAGCAGCTGCCCGCGCAGCCATTGCCCTAGCCGAGCTTCAATCCGGTTAAACAATTGCGTCAGATACGGCCGATACTTGGCCGGCGCTAAGTCCACCGCCACCGGCTTCATGCCTTTGTTCTCAATCGTCAAGTAAAACGTAAGCACCAAAATGCCAATGACCGAGAACAGGCCGCCAAAAAAATTCACCACCCCGCTGAACAGCCCCTTCGTCAGTTGGCTGACCGTGTCGTTGATGGAACCAATGGTTTTTTCCAAGCTGGAGGCCGCCCCGGAGTGCTGGACACTTTGAAAGGCGGCAAACCCTTTTTGATAGAGATCGGGAAACGCCCGGGTGAACTGGGCCAGTTCATCCGTGACCAACGGCACGACCAAAAAGATAATGACGGCTAGAAGGAGGATCAGACCAAGATAAATCAAGGCTAGGCCAAGACCACGAGGAATTCCCCGTCGCTCCAGCTTGGTGATCGACGGGCTAATGGCCGCCGCGAGGACTAAGGCCACAAACACAATCAGCAGCACGTCCCGGATGGCGTACAAAAATAAGATGACCACCGCGACCGCTAGGATCTTGAGGATGGTCCGCGTGGAAATATTGACCTGTTGCGCGGTGCTCATGGCCGTAGGATACCGTTTTTCGGCCAAAGAATCAACTTTTGCCCGGGGGCGGCTATACCCGGCGAATCAGTTTGGCCAGCGGCGCGGTCTGCTTGAATGGGCCGATGACTGCTAGCCGCATATTCGAGGGTCGAAAGAGTGTCTTGGCCAGCGCTTGAATTTCCTTGGACGTCACCCGGCCAATCCGGGCCATGGCTTCTTCGGGGTCTTCGATTTTTTTGTGAAACAAAGCTTGACGCCCGTACCACGAGGCCAGCGAGTCAGAATCTTCCAAATCGAGAATCATTTTGCCCCGCAAAAACTCTTTCGCTCGCTTGAGTTCCGCCGGTCCGACTTTCGTCTGCTTGATTCGTTTCAGTTCTTCCAACATGACCGTCAGGGCACCGTCGAGTTTGGTTTTTTCCAGACCCGCCTGAATCATGAACGTCCCCGTATCTTCGTAGGGGTTGACACTGGTGTGAACCGAGTAGGCCAGCCCGCGTCGTTCCCGCACTTGGATGAAGAGACGCGAACTCATGTTGCCCCCGAGGACGACGCCCAGGAGGTTGAGGGCCGGCAGGCGACGGTCGGTGTAGCCATAGGCCCGGGTGCCGAGACCAACCTGGACTTGTTCTAGTTCTTTATGTTTGATTCTCACTGTCTTCGTCGCGGCGGGAATGCGATAGGGACGGAAGTGCGGCGTGGTTGGTCGTCGCGGAAATTTCCGGAAGTGTCGGTTGACCATGGCATCAAGATTTTTCGGCAACTGGCCGGCCGCCACCACCCACATGTTTTCCGCATGGTAGTATCGATCCCGGTAGCCAATCATCGACGCGCGGCTGACGCGGCGGATGACGTGGCGGGGGCCAGCGATATTCCAGCCCAGCGGATGGACCGAGCCAAAGACAGTGCTCTCGAACAAATCTTCGATCGACATCAGCGGATTGTCGTCGTACATATTGATTTCCTCAATAATCACGCCTCGCTCGCGCTCGAGTTCCTGGGAATCAAATTTGGAATGCCCGAGCATATCGCTGAGGATATCGAGCGCCAAGTCGGTGTGTTCATGATTGATTTTGACGTAGTAGCCAGTCCAGTCTTTCGAGGTAAAGGCATTGTAGCTGGCGCCAACGCCGTCCAGTAATTTGGAAATGGCTAAGGTGTTTGGCCGCCGACGAGTCCCCTTGAACATCAGGTGTTCGATAAAATGGGACACCCCGTTGAGACTTCGTCTTTCGTACCGTGAGCCAACTTTGGCAAAGACAAAAACGGTCACCGCTTGCGTGTCATGGAGCGGGACGGTGACCAATCGTAAGCCGTTGGCCAACGTATGGCGGTGAATATTACGGGGTGTCATGGAGGACAAAGGCTTGTTTCTTGCTGGTGAGGTAGGCCGTCAGGGTGAACGTTTGTCCGTCGGACGAGTAGCCATAATAGTAGGTTGGAGATTCGGGGTCAATTGGTTGACTAAAACTACCGCCGTAAAACGTTTTCAGCGCTTGGTACACAACATCCGTCGCCGTCCGATCAAGGTGAATGACTTGGCCGTTGGTCGTGGGATATACTTTTTCTACGGCAAAGTAGGATTTCAGTGAGTACTTGATGCTGATCACATCTTGCTGACGGAAAATATCCGTCACGGGAAGTTTCTGGTCAACCAACCGGGATTTTTCGTCGGTCTGTGCTTGATCGAGCGCAGCGGCGGTTGTAGCATCAATTTTCAAATAGTCGCCGTTCACCAATGCCCCATTGGTATTCAGAAATACATTACTCACACCAACGTTTGCGTTCGACGTATTGGTGGTGACCACGGCGTTAGCGTTCGGCACGATTTTGGTCGGGACTTTTTGGGTCGTCTGCATGGTGGCCGCTGTATTTTTTTCACCCTGTTGGATACCAATCACCAGACCAGCCACTAACCCAACCGCTAACACCACCGGATAGAGCAGGACAATAATAATTTGCTTCGCGCTCCAGCGGCGTTGCTTATCGGGTAAGACTGTGGCGGGATCGACGAGCGTTGGCATGAGTTCTTTGTTTCTTGGCTTAGTATATCACATGGTGCATCAGCCGTCACCAGCCGCCACCGCCTCCGCCGCCTCCCCCGCCGCCGGAAAATCCGCCCCCGCCAAAGCCCGACCCGCCGCCGGCGGCAGTGGTTTGGACGCTGACGGACTGAAATGAACTGAGTGACGACCAGAGGACAATTGAGTTGAAGACTGCCGGGCTAGATGATTCGTACCATGACGGCGGAGTCATGGAAAGTGAGCTGAGTGCTTTGCTCCACTTTTCGGCCACACCAAACACCATGGCATACGGCAAATATGTTTCAAAGATGTTTTGTTTTTCTTGCCATTGGATACGATATTTTTCCGCTTTTTCCAGAAACATCTTGAACCCCCGGGCGGCCCACAGCACATCAACTCCTTTGGTGGTTCGCTTCGAGGCCAGCGGTCCATACGCCAGGAGCATCAGTCCGGTCAGAATAAGACCGACATTCCATGAACCATCCAATCCGACCCGGATGGCAAAGTAGGTGATGATCAAGCCGACGGCCAGAAAACCGCCGCGTTGCTTCAGTGAATTTCCAGAGAAATACCCTCGGACATCAAGTGAATTTTCAAGTGACTGTTCGACTAATGCGGCGGTCAAGGGAAACGTTGTCTTGAGTTCGTCCAGCTCAACCGTCGACCGCACCACTTTATTTGTGGGTTGCCAGGCGAATTTCGAACCCTGGAGTTGCTTACTCATTGATTGGAGGATCTTCGCCCGAACCCGATAATTCTTCAGCCCCCCGCTGTCTTCCGCGTACTTGGTGAAAAGCCCATCAAGCAAGTACTTTTCATAATCACGAAGCTGCGCATCATCTGTTGCATACTCTTTCAACTTGGTCAGGGTGTACTTTTTGGCCTGGGCCAGGCCAAACGCGTGGTGCTCTTCATGTTCGGTGATTTTCAGGTAGCCACGGACGGCCAGATCGATGATCGTTGCCGGGATCACCGCCGGGCGAAATTTTTCGTGGAGAATAACATCCATTTCGGCCGGATGAATGTCCGCCGGGGGTTCATACTGCGGAATAATCGTGCCCCGACCTTTCGGATCGCGGCCATGGGTTTCCCACCACAAAAGTAGGAAAGCAAACGTCAGGGCCGGCAAGATCACGTTTATCGCCCACCACCATGCTGAATGCCCTTGCAAAATGCCATTATATGACCCAGCAACCTTGACGGTGCGCAGATGGTCATAATTCGCTGGCTTCGTAACGATCCCGGTCGGAAATCCAAAAACGACGGTCAAAAAGTCATGAGCCGTAAAGGTGGCACCACCGTCTTGAGCGGTCGCCTGACAATCCTGTTTGGTCGAACCATAGTCCCCGGTAAAACATTTCGTGGTCAGACTCGCCTTTGGGATATTGGTTGGCAGATGGAGTGTGGCGGTCACGTTGGTCAGCGGTTCATCCCAATGTGTGCCAGTGACGTTCCAATACAACTCATCATGATCGGAGAAAAAATTGACCGCGGCCGCGACATGGTATGAAATAATGTATGTTTGTTGTCCGGAAATCTCTTGGCCAGCATCACCAATTTTCACCTGCATATCATCCCCGAGGGTGCTGACCGTATACGTGCGCACACCGCCCTGCTCGTCAGTCACACTCAGAATATCAATCGGTAATGCCGTGCTCTGACCACTTTGCTGGTCAGTGTAGCGAAATGGAATATTGCGGAAAATACCATGGTGCGGCGAAGAAAAATTGACCACGATTATCTCCTTCACTGAAATCGATGCATCGGTGTGGATGGTGATGTCACTTTTGAAACTTTCATACGACAAACCAGCCGCCTGGGCTGGGCGAGAGATCAATAGAAACGCCAGCCCCAGAAGAAGGCTGAACCGTTTCATCGTAGTTTTGTTTTCAGCCAATCAGCTAACTCAGCCACGGCCACATTTTCCTGCTTCATCGTATCTCGGTCACGAACGGTCGCTGTATCTTTCGGCCGCTTGGCACCTTCCAGCGTATCAAAATCAACGGTGATGCAATACGGCGTACCGATTTCATCTTGACTGTAATACCGTTTCCCGACATTCCCCCGGTCATCCCAGGCCACCATGAAATCTTTTTTTAGTTCATGATAAATTTCTCGCGCCTTCTCGATTAACAGCGGTTTATTTCCCAGCAATGGAAAAACTGCGGCCTGGTATGGCGCCAGTTTGGGGTGAAGTTTCAGCACCGTCCGATTTTCATCTTCCTGGTACGCATCGATGAGAAAAAACAAGAGCGAACGGTCAACCCCGGCCGAGGTTTCGATGTCCCACGGCAAGAAGGACTCGCCAGTTGTTTCGTCTTTATAGGTCAGATCCCGTCCGGAAAATTCTTGATGCCGCCTCAAGTCCCAGTCGCCGCGATGGTGGATACCCATGAATTCGGCCCAGCCGAACGGACTGTGATACTCAAGGTCGCAGGCGTCCTGGGCATAGTGGGCCCGTTCCAAGGGCGCATGGTCATAAAAGCGCAGATTTATTTTTTTTATGCCCAGCGACGTGTACCACTCCATCCGGTTTTGTTTCCAATACTCGTACCACTTTTTCGCCTCGGCTTTTTCCGGCTTGATATAAAACTGGGTTTCCATTTGTTCGAACTCGCGGGACCGGAAGGTAAAGTTGCTTGGGGTAATTTCATTGCGAAACGCCTTGCCAATTTGGGCAATCCCGAACGGAATTTTGATCCGAGTAGAATCGACAACATTTTTAAAATTCACGCTCACGCCATTCGTAATTTCACCGCGGAGAAATATTTTTTGCTTCTCACCTTCAATCACCCCTAAGTATGCCTCGACGAGCAGGTTAAATTGCCGCGGTTCAGTCCAGGCAACTTTTTTGCCTTTGTGCGTCGCTTCATGGGCGGCGATTTCATCGGATTTGTCGGCCCGAAAACGCTGATGGCAGATTTTACACTCGATGAGGGGATCCGCGAAGGAATCGACATGTCCCGATGCTTCCCAAGCTTTCGGGTTCATCATCACTGCGGCGTCGAGGCCGACCATGTCATCACGAAGCTGGACCATATCTTTCCACCACTCGTCCTTAATATTTTTTTTCATCAGGGCGCCGAGTGGACCGTAATCCCAGGTTCCAGCCAAGCCGCCGTAAATATCCGAGCCGGGGTACACAAAACCGCGGCGCTTCGTCAGGCTAACAATTCGTTCCATCAGGTCGGTCGGGGAGGCAGTACGCATGACCACCGAACTATACCGTTTTTCTGGCCGCCTGACAACCGCGCCATAAAAAATGTTCCACCCGATTTCGGATGGAACAAGTCTCGAGTTACAGAACGTCAGACATCTCCTTGAGCGTTTGACGCAGCGCCGCGAGCTGTGCCTGGTCGGCCGCCCGGATCGCGACCCAGGCCTTTTCCAGCCGCACTCGCGCTTCGATGCTGACCGGCCGGCGAAAGTGCGATTCGTCGACCGACCGCAGTCGTCGATCGATCCCTTCGAGCGTGACGCGCGCCTGGCTCCAAGCAAACCGTCGTGGCCGCTGCTCCGCCCTCATCACCCGGAATATCAACCGCTCCACGTCTATTTGCACGGCCTTGAGCGATAGGGCTTCCCGACAATTGATGAGCGCATGTCGGGCCTCCTTCGTGAACGCGGTGCGGTCGCGCCCTTGCCGAAGCAGGTCGCGGACGCGGCGCAGGTCAGTCGCTATCTCCTGGCACGTTTGGCGGTACGGGTGAAAATCGATCGTCGCGCAATCTTGCGCGTAGTACTCGCACTGCGCAGCGATGACCATCCGCTGGCGCTGCACCCGCCACTGATAGAAGGTATTGCCGCTTAAGAGCGACTGCAGAAAATGGCCGATCGCCCCGAGCCGCAGTTCGGCCAGCTGGATCATGTTGATCAAGGCTTTCTGCCGCGACTCGATGTGCGGATCGATGACCATGATTTCTTGCTCCAAGCGCTCTTGGAGCAAGCGGTACGCTGCCTGCGTCCGCGCCATGGCCGCGCTCGGATTGAACCGGCCTTGGCGGTCGCCGCCTTGGTTGAGAGCAGCCAGTTGTTCAACTGCTTGCAGCTTGGTCAAGCGCCGCGGCTGGCCGAGTTGGCCGGCCGCTTGCTGAACAATCCGGCTGGTCGCTTGGCGCACCTGCTCGACCGAGGAGCCGCGAGCCAGACCGAGGACCACCAGGTTGAGCTGCCGGGCGGCCTGTGCGGCCGTCGTCATGGCCGACTTTTCGCCAGTCCGCACGTCCAGCCCGTACTTCTGTAGGATATGCCAGGTCTGACGATAGGCGGCGTAGACGCTCCGCACTAGCTGATACACGCGGTGTTCGGGCTTCCAGACGAATGTCCGCCAGGCCTGGCCCGGCGCCAGCAATTTCTGGATCTCTTCCCAGTGCGGCACGACGATCATGCCGGCGAACTCGTCCGGTGCCAGGACCACCCCCACATCGGTCTTGAAGAGGCCCATCCGGCTACTAATCTGAACGCGATGCTGACCAACGGTCACGAGAGATTGCTTCCGCTGGCCTCCGCCGAGAACCATGTCGCTCCTCCTATCCTCGCCCATCGGGACGCGCGGTTGATGTCAAGGTCAAACACAAGATGCCTCCCCTAGGCTTACGCCGGGGGCCGGGTTTTGTCAACCCCGGTTATAGCTGGGCCGCTTTTTCGACGCGAATCTCACCGCCCGCTTCAAGGATGGCCACATCCCGCCGTCCGAGCTTGCCTTGGAGTAAAAATTTGGCTAAAGCGTCATCGACTCGCTCCTGGACCGCCCGGCGCAACGGCCTGGCCCCGAACAAAGGATCAAATCCGATCCGGGCTAGTTCGTCGGCCGCTTCGGGTGAGGCTCGAAGGGTGATGCCCTTGGTCAGCATTTGGGCGGCGATTTGGTCGATCATCAGGGTGACAATTTGTCTCACCTCGAGTGGATTCAGTGGGGTAAAGAGAATAATCCCGTCGAACCGGTTGAGAAATTCCGGACGGAAGTACTGCTGCAGCTGCGTGGTGAGCAGTTCTTCTTTGATGGTGCTGAGAGCGGCACCATCTCGTAATCGGTCCTGGATATGCTGGGTGCCGGCGTTCGAGGTAGCAATCAGGATGACACTGGTAAAGTCGATTGTCCGTCCGGAACTGTCCGTTAGCCGACCATCGTCCATGACCTGTAAAAATAAATTAAGAATATCGGGGTGGGCTTTTTCCAATTCATCGAGGAGGACAAGCGAAAAAGGATTATGCCGGACGGCTTCGGTCAAGTACCCGCCGCTCTCCGCGCCGGCATACCCCGGCGGCGCGCCGATCAAGCGGTTGATACTCGACACTTCTTGGTATTCGGACATGTCGAGACGAATCATGGCCGTTTCCGAGCCGAAGTACACCGCGGCTACTGTTTTGGCCAATTCGGTTTTGCCCACGCCGGTTGGCCCGAGAAACAGCAGGTTGGCAATTGGTCGGCGGTTATCGCGCAGTTCCGCCCGGGCCCGGCGCAAGGCATTGGCCACTGCTTTAACAGCTTCATCCTGGCCGACCACGCGCTTGTGCAATTCCTCTTCCAGGTGGAGAAGTTTTGTTTGCTCATCGGCCGTGACCGACGTGACGTTGACCTTAGTCAGCTCGGTCACCACCTGGGCCACATCTTCGCCGCTGACCAGCGCGTTTCGGCCATGCGTCTTGACGACCAAGACCGCCGCCTCCTCCAATACCTCATAAGCTTTGCCCGGCAAGGTTTTTTCATGCATGTAGCGCCGCGATAAGCTGACCGCTTGGGCGATGGCGTCATAGGAAAAAAATACCTGATGTTTCTGCTCCAGGGCGCCGATCCGCGATTCCAGGGCGACAATCGATTCTTCCTCATTCATCTCGGCAATATCAACTTTTTCAAAAATGGAACTCAGGTTGCTATTCTCAATCAGCCGCCGATACGAGCCGACTTCGGACGTGGCTAAAGCTAAGAATGCCCGCTGGTTCAAGGCTTGGGCAATGATCTGCGCCGCGTCCAGCCCCTGTCCGCCGGTACTGGAAACACCGATCAGCTGATCAACGTTCTCAATGGCCAGGATAATATTGCCGGCTCGAGCCACTTCCTGCAAAATAGTTTCCAGCCGTTCTTCCAGCTGTCCGATCGCGCCCGCTCCCGCCACCAGCGAAGGCGTATTGAGACTGACGAGTCGCTTGTCTTCAAGGATACGCGGTACTTCTTCGGTGGCCATGCGCTCGGCCATGGCCTGGAGCATGACTGTTTTTCCCACGCCCGGTTCCCCGACCAGGATCACGCTCCGGCGGCCACTTTCCATCACCCGAAAGATGCGTTCGAGCTCTTGATCGCGTCCGACAATCAGCGGCAACCGACCGTCACGGGCCAAACGCGTTAGGTCCATACTCAACTGGTCGAGCGTCGGCGTAGCCGTAGCGGTGTAGGCCCGGTCGATCACACCTTTGGGTTTACTTGAGGCCCGGGCTTGATACCGACGCACACTCCGTTGCAGCTCTTCTTGGATCATCAGCCAAGCCACGACGTGTTGGAGTTTATTATTGTCGACGCCGAAGTCGTAGATTAGCTCTCGGGCCGGGTCGTCAAGATCGGCAAAGGCGGCGAATAAGAAGGCGGGGGTAATCCGGACGCGCTTGGCTTCGGCCGCCCGGCGGAAGGCCTGGGCCAATAATTCCCGGGTCTTGGCGGCCAACACCGGCGAGGCATTGCCGGCCGGTATCCGTTCCGACCAGGCCGCCAAGCGACGTTGCAAATCTTCGGGATGGATCCCCATGCGCACCAGCATACTGCGGACATCGGCTTCAAAACTAAGCGCCGCGAGCATATCCGCCGGCGCCACGCTCGGCCGTCGTCCGGTCTGTGCCAGGTGCCAGGCTCGTTCCAGGATCCGTTGGCTGGCTTCTGAATACATCGGGGTCATGTCAAGAAATTCCGCTGGCTTTTTCCAATCGGCAACACCAGGCTGACTGAGAGCTGGACCGGCCGGTATTTTCGGGAAGAGCGTCTGATCGCGCTCGAGGCGGTACGTCAGGTACATGGCGGCGAAGAGGCCGAACCAGAGGGCGGCTAGCGACCAACTGCGGGCCAGCACGGCGGCGGCCAGATCTCGATCAATGTAGGCCCGCAGCAACGCCGGCGCGCCCAGGGCGAGCCCGACCAGCGCGAACACAAAAAGAAGGGCACTGATAATAATTTTCGTTATGCGTTCCCACCGCCGTTCGAGAATCGACAAGTCGTTCACCGGCTGCCGCCAGACCCACCAATGCTCGCTCCACCAGACGGCGACGCCGTACCCGGCGCACGTCGGACATTCATTTGCCAGTCCACGTTGATCCCACAGAACCCCGTCTCCCTGGCAGGTGGGACAAAAAATTACTGGTTCGGCCGGCATTAGGCGGGAATAAGTTGCCGGAGCAAGAGCGCCAGGACGGCGATTGGCGCCACGAGCCAGATCACGAACAGGAGGATACTGATCAGCGTCCACCCGGCCACT
>JACQBO010000044.1 GCA_016194465.1 Candidatus Kerfeldbacteria bacterium | reverse complement strand
TAAGCCAAACCAAAAACTTTGCTGAACACTTCACCAACCCGGATCGGACGTCAGCCGCAGTCCGTTACCAAATCTGGCGGACGACGTGGGAAATTATCAAACACCACCCCCTGTTTGGCGTCGGGCCAAATAACTTTGAAGCCGCCTATCGCGCAACCATCCCGGCACTGTTCTGGCCACCACTCGAATGGTTAGTGGCCAAGGCCCACAACCTCTACTTGAATCTTTGGGTGGAAACTGGGATTCTGGGCTTACTGAGTTTTCTGATGCTGGTCGGCCTGCAGATACGGGGCCTCGTTCGGCTTCTGTCACAGCCAGTGCAGCGCCCACACGCCATCATAGCTTTCGCCAGCCTGCTAGCGATTCTCACGCATGGCCTGCTGGATACCCCCTACTTCAAGAATGATCTCGCGTTGATCGCCGTATTTATTTTCATTCTGCCCTGGCTGGCTCGCGGCGAGATAAAAACAAACTAACCCGCCACAGTCGTGCAGGTTAGTTTTTTTGTCTTTGTGAATTTTACAGATACGGGGAGAAAACTATCGGCGCTTCTTGCTCTTGCGCTTCGCAGACTTTCTCCGCTTCGTCGTCTTCTTCGCTTTCTTTGCAGCTTTGCGGCGTTTTGCCATGTCAGCCACCCCCTTCCTTTGTGTTTCAGCGTCCGGATGCAACCGACGCTGTCAGATTATTTTAGAAATACATTATCCACAGTTACCTATTGTACCACTTTTTATCGCAAACAACAATGAATTTTTATTACGACAAATACTTTTTGTAACGCAAACGAAACACATGGCCAACTCGTCTCTCGTCCCACTCGGCTACGGGGCGCCGCGCGCTCCAATGTATCCGGTTGGTGGGCGATTCAGGATTCGCCCTTGCGGGGCCGGGGTCGCTTCGCGACCCGTCGCATGTGCGACCCTGAGACCTCGTCATTATCAGCTCCGCCCAGCACCACAACGGGCATCTAATCTGGTGGGCATGCCTGGAGTCGAACCAGGGACCTCGTCATTATCAGTGACGCGCTCTAACCATCTGAGCTACATGCCCGTTGTGGTGCTGGGTGAACGCCCTGACCACCTGAGCTAGGCGTCCCCCATTGGAATTTTTATAAAACAGCCAGCCTAGGGTAACAAAAATCATGCAAATAGACAAGCCGTGGAGTGTTCTCAAAGCCGGATTACCGCACAAAAAAATCGCTCCGACCGAAGCCGGAGCGGGTGAATCTGGTTCCTACAGGAGCACTATCATTTTGGTTATCCGGTGCGAGCCGATACGGGCAGTAACCCAGTAGAGGCCGCGTGACAAACGCCGACCATGATCGTCTTGCCCAGGCCAGGCCCATGACCACGCACCGACACCGAGCAGGCCACTGAAGATCCGAGCAACCGGGCGTCCGCTGACGTCGTAGACGGAGCAACTGACGATTCTCTCCTTCGTTAATGCCAGTTCAATGGTCGTGTGCCCCTGGGTCGGGTTCGGCCAAAGGCTCATGCGATCAGTCGGCGCCTGATGAACAGGCTCGACGGTAACAACTCCGGGACCAGCGAAGCAGTACAAATGACCTGCCGTACTGGCCACGAACAAGCTGCCCTTGGCGTCGATAGCAATACTGGTGGTGGCAGCGTCGAGCTGTGTACTCCAGAGCAGGCTGCCTGATCCAGACCAGGCCCAAAGTCGCCCGTTGTCATCGCCGACGTACATCGACCCTTGGTTGTCGATGACGGGCGAGGCATTGAGGATCGGACCGGTCGGGTACAAAGCGGTCTGACTGCAGTTGTTCTGATCACGGACGGTGACACCATTCTTGGTTCCCACTACGACCCGGTCGCTACTCGTGATCGCTGGAGAACTGAAATAGTGCCCAATATCCGGCGGCGTGCAGCTACTGGTGCACGTAATGTCACTGCTGACAAAAACCCCGTCGCCATAGAGCGAAGCTTGATCTCCGGCGCTACCACCGACCAACCGACCGGTCGATGTCTGAGCCAGCGTGCTTCTCACCCCGCGTCCGCGAAAGAAACCGAGGTCGTAGGAACACTGCTCTGTTCCAGTCGAGTTGAGGATCGTCACCAGCCCGGAGGAATTGAAGAAGGAGACGTGCTCGATGGTACCAACCGCGATCTGTCCGCCCAAGGCGACCACCGGCGAAGAGCGATCGATCAGTCGAAGGTGTGACGACTGCCAGACGTAGGCTAAGGCCTGGAGGTCAAGCTTCCAGACGAAACCCACATTTGAGTAGTTGCCAGACAGAAACGCGACGTTGCCGACCATCGTGGGTCCGCTGTTCGCTAATCCGACGAACAGGCGCCAGAGGATGTGACCGTTGGACGGGTCGAGAACAAAACTGGTATCATTTTCCGTCGGCACCAGGATCCGACCGTTGCTGGCCACGCCGAGCGGAGCACTGATGGTCCCGGGGACAAGGGTTTTCCAAAGCCGGGTGCCCTGGGGGCTAAACGCATAAACCCCGCCTTGCATCGTTCCGATCAGGATGCGGCCGTCGTTGCCGATGACCGGTGCGGCGCTTGGACCAACCGATTCACCGCCGAGTTGCCGCGTCCAGAGCGTGTCGGCCCGGACGGGGCCTGCCACCGAACTTCGGCCACTGTGCCGCTGGTCGTGCTGGAACATCGGCCAGGGTGAGACTTGTGCTGGTGACCGCGAGGAAAGGATGGTCAGGCAAAGCGCGCTCGTGACGGATATTGCTACCAAGAAACGCAACACATTTCCCTCCTTGAAGATGTCAAAGATCGCTACGAGCGCTACGCGCTAATCGCTGGCTTACCTGTAAAACAGCTAGCCTAGATTAACAAAGTTCATCTGAAAAAACAACCATGATTTGGACTTTAGCGCTTCGGGGCTTGACCCCGTTAGAGATGGGACTGGCGTGTAGGCAGATTCGAGCCAACCCTACCTGTTGATTGCATTCGGTAAACCAGATGAATATCCGACCCGGCTCTAACGGGGTTGACAAAAACGGATAACTAGTGTATGATGCCCGGTTCTTTTTACCGCGAGGGAGTTTGTGCGGGGGCAAATGTCTCTGTACGAATTTCTTTGCACTACCGAGAGGAGACTCTCACCATGGGTACCACCATCATTCTGAGCCTGACTATCCTGCTGTTAGCGGCAGGCGGCGCGTGGCTGATCACCTGGTTCTACCGCACCATGATAGAGAAGAACCAGTTGGTGATCGCCGGCGTTCAGACCGAGCTCAAGAACGTCAACCAGGCCATGACCATGATCGTCGAGCAGCGCCGTTTGTCCGTCGCCCTAGACATCAGCCCGAGCTCGCTCAAGGTCGATCCGAAGATCTTCGAGCCGAACAAGCCGGCGCTCAAATCCAGGATCGGGTTTGCCCTCAACAAAGAGCACGACAATCCTGACACGCGGGCATACTGCGTCTTGAACGCTCTCGGCTTCGACACTTTCGTCGAACCGAAGGTAGATACCCAGGTCAAGAAAGCGCTAGGTCGATTGCTTGCCAACGGCGATCTCAAGGGCGCTCGCGCGTTCCTCGAAGAGGTTGTCGACAAGCTCTAGTCTATCTCGAAACCCAAGGCCCGGTCGCGCATCATGCGATCGGGCCTCTTTTTTTGCTACTTCATCGTTGTCGAGAAGATGTTGACCCGCCCAAACCCAGTCCAGTTATTGTTCTGGAGACCGTCGTAAATCCCAGCAGCCCAGACAAGGCGCCTTGATGGATCATTCATCACAAATTGAGGTCGGAAATTGTCGATTTTAGAACTACCGGTAACGGCGAGAGACCGAGCCCAACCAGTGGTTGTGCGCGACCAGACTTCCAACTCTTTTTTCGTCCGCTGCTTGCTAAGCAGAACACGGGCGGGGTTTGTAGGGTCGATGACAACGCCGCCGGCATAAAAATTGTGCCCACCATACAGCAACCGCGAACTGGTCACAATTTCGTTGACCCATCGTTTTCCGTTCCATCGAACATAGCCATAGCGATTCTTGATGCCGGTACCGATCGTATAGACGGTAATCGGGCGTTGATTTTTATCAAGAACCACGTCCCAGGCGAAGAGTGGTTCTTGAGATCGAATCACGGTTTCCGCGATTGAGGCAGTCATCGGCAAGGCCAGGAGTTTTTCGTTTGATGTCTGCCACGATGCCCCGCCGTCTATGCTGGCGGCATAATACAGATTCGATGGCGCGTCGGTGCCAATCCGCTGGTCCCAGACCATGGCCATCTGCGATCCTTGATTGGTGACCAGTGCGTACACGCCAATATTTTTTCCAAAATCAACGATGGTG
>JACQBO010000035.1 GCA_016194465.1 Candidatus Kerfeldbacteria bacterium | reverse complement strand
GGTCCCTCAACACAGACACCCCCATCTCATCCACCACCGCGGCATTTTTCCTTGACAGTCTGTCTCCAGGCTGTCTTTTTTATCCCGTACCAAAGACACCAGCTCTATACAGTTGACAAATTTGTGTCGTGGTCTTTCGTGCGGGATTTCGCTCGCCCATATCCTACTCGATGGAGCTCAAAAAAAACCGCTCTAGGCAGAGCGGTTGGTGAAAGGGACGGAAGTTAGGGCGGCGCGAAGTTCTTGTTTCTTCATGCCCTGCAGCGGACCAGAGGCGACGAGGACGAGCCGCCGACGGACACAGGTTTCTCGGGCCACGCGGCGGATAGCCAGTGGGGTTACGGCGTTGAGGGTTTGCAAATAGCTTCGGAATGAATTTGCTTTTTGCCGATGGATGATCTGCCGGACAAAGAACGGGGCGGTGTAGAGTGGATCGAGACTCCGGTGGATCGCGTAAAACCGCAGGTTCCGCTTGGCCCGGGTAAGATTATCGGAAGAGATCAGCTCGGTGCGCAGAAGGCGGACGTCAGCCATGAGCCGTCGGATGACTTCGACGATTTTGGGCCGGAAGGTAGAAATAGTCCAAAGATACTGCCCGACTGTATCCCAATGCCATAGGTGATCTGCGGCACTGTACCCATTGCCGTCACTATCGAGGTGAAGCGCGAGTGGCGAGCTGGCCCGTGAAGAAAAGTGATTGCGCAGAACGCCGAGGGCCACCCGGCGCGGATGATCCAGGCCAAAGACCGGGAAACCAAGCATGAGGGAAACCTTGTCGGTGTTTTGGATGCGGATTTCAAGGCTGCCACGACACTGACGATAATCGAACGCGTCCGTTGGCCTGGGACGACCGGGCGGCAAATGGCCAAAGGAGCGAGCAATATGGTCAGCCACGAGACGGTGATCAAAACCGCCGCAGACGGCAATGACCAACCGCTGACCGACCAGTACTTGTCGGCAGAGTTGCCGGAACCGGGGAGCGGTCAGCTGCGGAATCGTCCGGTAGTCGCCATCGACTGAGCGGCCCAGGCCATGCGGCCCGAACATCAGCTGATCGAACAGGCGGTCGGCTAGGTCATGAGGCGAATCGCGATCCTCGCCGTGTTCTTCGGTCAGGCGGTCAATCTCCTTGGTGACGTGCTCCTTGATGATCAACGGGTTGCTGATCGTTTCGGCCAGCACCCGCAGAATCGGCCGTAGCCCGCGGCGGTCTGTCCCGCACGAAGCTACGACCGTGGTCTTGTCCGTTTCCGGCGAAAACATGAAAGCGTGGTCATCGAGCCGCTGGGCGTAGCTTTCCCAGGTGGGATGGCGACGGTTGGCCCGGAAGAGGTTGTGCTCAAAACCATGCCGCTCGCCCGGGATCTGATCGTCCCGACTGCCGGTGTCGATGCCAATCGCTAGGCCGATGAGGGGATGATCAAACGGGTTTAAGACGACGTGAACACCATTGGTTAAAGCGTACTGACGGAGCATAACGCGCCTCCTTGGCGTGGGTTGTAAGGTCTGAAAGAAAACAACAAGTGGGCACATCTTAGCACGATGGCCCGGCAGTGCAAGTCTTGAGGTTTTTGTTATTGAGACTGAGTATCAACTGTGTACTTGGACCACCCCGATCGTCGCAAGAGCGACGATCACCCCTCCTTGCGCAAGGAGCGGCCGATTTGGTCCCCTCCTCTTATGAGGAGGGGTAGATCGCCGAATGGCGAGACGGGGTGGTCAACTCACCGCCGTCCGAACCGGCTTGGCTTGCTGGCTTTTCCCCGGCCCGGTCGGCGAAGACTGCTAGCTGGCTTGGCAAAGTTGTTGATGACTTCGAGTTCGGCCAGCTGGTCGCGCAAGGCCGCGGCTTTTTCGAACTCTAGGTTTTCCGCGGCCAGCTCCATTTTCTCGGTCAGCATTTTGATGGCGTGCTGGACTTCGTCGGGCGGGATGTCATTGACCGCGAGCTTGGGCACATCGTCGAGCTCCGCCTTCATGCCGGCCAAGCGGTCATCGCGAATAGCTTTTTTGATTGACGCTGGAGTAATGTGATGTTGCCTATTGTAGGCCGCCTGCATTTTCCGTCGGCGGGTCGTTTCTTTGATCGCCCGGTCCATCGAGCCAGTCAGACGGTCGGCGTACAAAATAACCCGACCTTGAGAGTGCCGCGCCGCGCGGCCCATGACCTGCATCAGGGCGGTTTCCGAGCGGAGAAACCCTTCTTTATCGGCGTCGAGAACGACGACCAACGAAACTTCCGGCAAATCCAACCCTTCACGAAGTAAATTGATGCCAACGACGACGTCATAGGCCCCGAGCCGAAGATCACGCAAGATTTCTAAGCGTTGAAAGGTGTCGACATCAGAATGGAGGTACTGAACCTTAATCTTGAGGTCGGCCAAGTACTCCGTCAGATCCTCGGACATGCGCTTAGTGAGGGTGGTGACGAGGACCCGCTCTTTCTTGGCGACGGTGGTTTGAATTTCGTCCACCAAGTCATCAATCTGATTTTTGGTCGGACGAACGGTGATAATGGGATCAAGTAAACCAGTCGGACGGATCAGTTGTTCCACCACCTGTGATGAGCGTTTGATTTCATACTCGGCCGGCGTCGCGGAAACATAGACCGTTTGCCCGGCGCGATCTAAAAACTCTTCATATTTCAGCGGCCGGTTGTCTAAGGCCGAGGGAAGCCGAAAGCCATAGTCTACCAGCGTGGTCTTGCGCGATTTATCTCCCTCATACATGGCCCGGACTTGGGGGATGGTCATATGGGACTCATCGATAAAGAGGAGGTAGTCTTTGGGGAAGTAATCGAGGAGGGTCGATGGCGGTTGCCCGGCACTCCGAAAGTCAAAAAAACGAGAATAGTTTTCAATCCCGCTGCAAAAACCCGTCTGCTCGATCATTTCCAAATCAAAATTGGTGCGCTGGGTAATCCGCTCGGCGGCTAAAAGCTGATTATTTTTTTTGAGAAGAGCGATGCGATCCGCAAGTTCCTTCCGGATATTGTTAACGATCTTTGGTAACTGTTCCGGCCCAGAAACGAATTGGCGGCCTGGAAAAATGGTCGTTGATTCTAAACGTTCGGTCTGTTTACCCGTAAGCGGATCGAAGAGAGAGATGGCGCGGACCGTCTGGCCATCCAATTCGATGCGAGTCGCCTGTTCACTATAGGCGGGGACAATGTCAACCAGGTTACCTCGGACGCGGTACGTGCCGCGCTTGAAGTCGTAATCGTTCCTTTGATACTGGGCAAGATTCAGCTGTCTCAGGAATTGGGTGCGAGGCAAAACCTGACCGACGGAGATGGGAACCGACATCCGGGCATATTCCACGGGATTTCCCAAGCCGTAAATGCACGAGACGGAAGCGACGATCAACACATCGCGTCTGGTGAGCAACGCGTGGGTGGCGGCGTTTCGCAGACGGTCAATTTCTTCGTTGATCTGTGACTCTTTTTCGATATAGGTATCGGTGCGGGGGACATAGGCTTCCGGTTGGTAGTAGTCGTAGTAGGAAACGAAATAATGGACGGCATTCTGCGGGAAAAACTCGCGGAACTCATTGGCCAGTTGGGCCGCCAGTGTCTTGTTATGCGAAATGACCAGGGTGGGTCGCTGGACTAGGTCCACGACGCTGGCCATCGTAAATGTCTTGCCGGAGCCGGTCACGCCGAGCAAGGTTTGCGCTTCATGATCCGCCGCCAAACCCTGAACCAGCTTAGCAATCGCCTGCGGTTGATCTCCTTTTGGTTGAAACGGCGCGGTGAGTTTGAACTCTTGAGCCATCCTTTGAGCCTACCATGAAATTACGGAAGAAATAAGTCCGATCGGCGGGACAACCAGGCTTTCTTTTTCCGGCCAAATTCAGTATGCTATATGTAGTTGACCTGACACATGCCATGCCCGAGCTCCCGAATCAAAAACTGAAAACCGCAGTCCGGACTGAACCGCACGTCCATATTGGCCAACGACTGGCGCTCGGCCTAACCGCCCTGACCCTGGGTATTTTATCATTGTCGTTAGGATTGGCCTTCCTGTTGAATCCCTTGCCAGAATCTGCCTTTCTCGTGGCCCCCCTGCAACAGGCATCAACCACCCCCACGACGGCGACCGCGGTAACCCTGACTTGGACCGCGCCGGGCAATGACGGGAATATCGGCCAAGGTGATCACTATGATTTGCGCTATTCCCTCAGTCCGATTACCGCCGCTACGTTTGATACGGCAACAGCCACAGGCTCCTTGCCATCACCCCAGATGGCCGGCAGCACCGAGTCGTACTCGGTCAGTAATCTTACCCCCTCGACCACGTATTTTTTTGCCCTGAAGACATACGATCAAGCCGGCAACGTGTCCCTCATTTCTAACATCGCCACGGCCACGACCACCGCGCCGAGTGCGGCCTGCACCCCGACCTACCAATGCACGGACTGGTCGGCCTGCGTCAATGGTTCCCAGACGAGGACGTGTATCGTCACCAATGGCTGCGCCTCCACCCTCGGCGAACCCGTAACCTCCCAAACGTGCACCACTCCCGTGCCGCCTCCCGCCCAAGGCGGCGAGACGCCGCACATCACCAACCATATCTTGGCCGTGGGCACCGGCAAGGGATCGAGTCCGCTGGTGCGGATTGTCGATCCGACGAGCCGCCGGGTCATCCGTGAAATTCAAGTCGGAAATCGCCAGGATAAAAACGGCGTCTCGGTCGCGGTCGGCGATATTGATGGTGACCATAAAGCGGATATTGTAGTTGGTACCGGTCCGGGGAGCAGCCCGCTGATCCGTTATTATTCACCGACGGGAAAATTGGTGTCCCTGGTCAATCCTTTTCCCACCGAGCAAAGCTCCGGGGTCTCCGTGGCCGTGGCCGACGTCAACGGCGATGGTATTGACGATGTGGTGGCTATTCCCAGCAAATCGACATCCCAGTTGAAGGTGTTGCAGTACCAAGCAAAAACAAAAAAATTCGTCACCATATCGCAGATCATGGTTTTTTTGGCGGAGATTGCGGTCACCCCGCGTGTCAACAGTTCCACGGTCCGAGTGGTACGACTGGTCAAAGGCAAACTTACGGTGATTAAAGAATTTCAGGCTTACGCACTGAAATTCAGTTCCGGGATGACACTCGCCATCGGTGACGTCAACGGTGATGGTCGGGGTGAGATTCTCACCTCGGGTGGGCCAGGGTACTGGTCAAATATCGCTGCCTTTACCCTGGCCGGTAAACGCTTATTCAATTTCCTGCCGGCCTCTACTTCGTTTACCGGCGGCGTGAGCATCAGTTCATTTGATGTCGATGGAGACGGACGCGACGAAATTATCACTGGGACGTACAGCAAAGGAGATCCGGGCATCCGATATTTCCGTTTCAATGGACTGAACCATCGGGTGGAACGAATTGCCAGCGTCACGATTTACCCCCTGCGGATGCAGTTCGGCTTGCGACTTGGCGTCGGCTGACCATGATTGCCTTTTTGTTTGGGACCGTGGCCAATCGCGATGAAAAAACCTTGACGCTTGACGTCCATGGTGTTGGTTTTCGATTGTTCGTCACCCCCCAAACATTTGCCGATGCCGACCCGGCGGTCCCCATCAAGGTCATGACCTACCTACACGTACGCGAAGATGCGCTGGAGCTCTATGGCTTTGCCACCACGGCCGAGTTGCGCCTGTTTGAAAAACTGCTTTCGGTTTCCGGGGTCGGGCCAAAGATGGCGCTTGGTATTTTATCCTCGGCCAACGTTGAAGATCTAGCACAAGCGATCAGTCGCGGCCAGGTCGCCGCCCTCACCAGCGTGTCCGGGGTCGGGACCAAAACAGCCGAACGAATTATCGTCGACCTCCGGGGCAAGATTGACCATCAGTCCGAACAAGAAGACCGCTCGCTGGCCGCGGTGATTGATGCCCTGACCCAACTTGGGTATACGAGTAAAGAGGCCCGTCAGGTGGCGACAAAAACTGACCACACTCTCAAAATCGAAGAACGAATCAAGGCGGCGCTACGGCGGATGGACACGTAAATGCTGGCCATTGCCCCACTGACCGATCAACAGGCACTGGCAGATTTTGTTCATCGCCAGCCGCTCAATCCCTTTCTCCAATCTTGGGCCTGGGGAGAGTTCCAAGGGTCGGTCGGACGGAAGATCTGGCGGCTGGGAGCGATGGAGGGCGGGCATTTGGTCGGTGCAGCCCTGGCGATTGAACATGAAATCCTGCTCGGGCGTACCTATCTCTATTGTCCACGCGGCCCATTAGCCGAACGGCTCGATGTTTGGCAGGCCTTGGCCGAAGAACTTCGCCGTGTTGCCGCGCAAGCCGGAGCGATGTATTTGAAAATTGACCCGGGACACTATAGTTTTGATTTTACAGAACGCGATTTTCCCAAAGGATTTACGCCAGGCACGACGCTCCAACCGCAGCAAACGATGCTAATCGACGTGGCCAGGCTTTTGCCTGATATATTAGAGAGCTTCCATTCCAAAACCCGCTACAATATTCGGCTGGCCGAAAAAAAAAATTTGACTATCCGTTGGAGCACGGATGACAAGGATTTGAGCATATTCTTGGAACTGATGGCCCACACCGCCAAGCGCCAACACATCCACCTGCACCGGGACTCATATTATCAGAAGCTCTTTTCGACGCTCCGGGCGGTGCAGATGGTCGAGTTGGTGATAGGAGAAGTAGGCGGGCAAGCCGAAGCCGCTCATATGATCCTCTGGCACGGCCAAACCGCCACGTACCTGCATGGTGGCTCACGCGGGGCGCATAAAGACATGATGGCTCCATATCTCTTGCAATGGCGAACGATCGAACGAGCCCACGAGCGGGACATCACGAAGTATGACTTATGGGGGATCGCTCCAGATGATGAACCCGGACACAAGTGGGCGGGGATCACCCGCTTCAAAAAGGGATTCCAAGGTCAGAAAATTATCTTTCCGCCCGCCGCTAACTATATCCTTCAGCCAGCCTGGTACTATTCATACCGCCTGGCCAAAAAGCTGCGCGGCATGCTGGACGAATAGATTTTTTCCTGGTAGGTTAAAATATTGCTGTGATGCATCGAAGTAAAGAACTATGAAAAAAAGAGGCTGGCTTATTGTAACTATTGCGGGTGGCGTCATGATCATGGCGGTCGTTATTTTTTGGCCGCTGGTTCAGTATTATTATTATTCCAATAACTATCAACGGGTCGGTCGAGGACCAGTCACGTTCCAGCTCTCACCGGCTGTCGTCCGCCCGGGCGATTCCCTCACCCTCAAGGCTCATTTTTCCCGATCCTACGACAATGGGCTCGGCGATCTTACTGGGTCTTTGCAGGTGCTTGACAGAAGCGGCCAAAATATCATGCAAACGCTTACTCCGCTTTTGTCGGAAGCAGGGTATACATCCACAACCTTTAATCAGCAATCGTGGGACCAAGCAGTATCAGCCGTCGCACTTTCAATCCGCGATAAGGCCGGTATCATCGAGTCACCGTTGCTTAAGGCTCTTGATGCCCGTCGGGATAATCCGAAGGCGTTTATCGTTGAGCCGATTGGCTGTGCAATTGGTCTAGGACCTCCGACCGGTCCTCCCACTTCATATACCGACGATCTAGCTCTCACCGTCCTTCCCAAAACGCCGCCCGGTCAGTATACTGTGCGGATCAATCCGGGCATGTATTGCAATGGGTTGCCGCCCATATCGGCTTCTCTGACACTGATAGTTCAGTAGCCCGGGTTCACATAACGCCACCTCCCTCGTTCCCCGTAAAATCCCTCCCCGGACTCCGATCCGGGGTCTGGATTACGGGGCAAGCAACGGATACCCAGCACCAGTTACACAATACTTTCTTCGTTTCGGACTCGCGCCTCCGTAGTTCAACGGATAGAATGCGAGATTCCGGATCTCGTGATAGAGGTTCGATTCCTCTCGGGGGCACCAGCCCGAAACGAAGGACACAACAGGCAACTAAAGTTGGGCGGATCCTAAGATGAGGGTTCACTGCCTGCCGCCAGGCAGACTCTGTGGACACCATGTGTTACCGAAAAAACTTGAGACAGCCCGCCCCGCCCTTCGGCTGGGCGGGCGGCTGTAATCCTTGACTTTTAGACCTTAAAGCGTAAGGTGATACTGATCGTATTAGGCTCATTGAAAACTTAGCCCAAAGGAGACTACGATGCTGGTTGATCAGTTGAGTACCGATAGCCTTCGTCCCGTCGTGAAAGTATGTTTCGGGAGTGCCTGGGAGGATGTCCAAGAACTTCTCCTGGCCATGCCACTCGACTGGAGGCCGCATCTTATCGGAGGTTTTTTACGGGACCTCATCATTCAGGAATGTTTCCCGGGTCGGCTCCTCCCTCCGAATGATATTGACATCATTGTCGGCGGTCCAGTTGGAGTCCAGGCGTTCGCCGATTTCGTGACAACATTCAGACCAGAGCGTCGCAATCGCTTTGGCGGTTACCAGTTGAAGCTGTATCAGTCGAAACAACGCCTTGATATTTGGCGTATGGTCGATGACGCAGCCTTCAAAGGTCAGGAGCAAGGCAGAAGTATCAGGAAAGTGCTGAGACAATGCATTCTCGAGGTTGATGCTGTCGCTTGGGATCTCCGAGGTGATACTTTTCTCGAAGGCGGGATCTCGCAAGCCCTGAAGACCAAGCGCTTGGACGTTCGCGACCGGCCCCACATCACGGCCATCAGCTTGCCCGAATGTGCCCATCTCCTCATGACCGCAGAAAAACTCAAGGGCGTGATGAGTCTGTCTAGCGCAGCCTATTGTTTCATTAGCCAGGTATGCCACTTTTTCAGTCGGCGGACTTTGCTGGTAGAAGTGAAGCGGACAGCGGAGATAAAGCACAGGGCTGATTATCTCTTCTACGTCACTCAAGCTGAGAAACTCATCAATCTCAGCGTCAGATGACCGCAAGTCGTGAATGACACTTTCATCGCAACGGAGGCCCGATGCCGAGAGACCCGTTCTTCTCGAAACCATTTCTGTACATTGATGTGGAGACGACCGGTCAAGCGATTGAGCAGGGCGGAGAGATGTGCGAGATCGGCGCGGTGCTGGTTGATCGCCAGACCCTCGAGCCGATTAAGGAACTCAACCTCATGCTGGCCGTGTCAAACCCCAACGGTCGGACCGAGGAGCAGCTCAGCGTTAACCACTACAACCGGTTCAACTTCAAGGACTGGGCTGAGACAATGGCGCCAAGACCGGCTATGCTTCGGCTGGTAGAATTTGGTCGAGGAGCGGTGCCGTGTGCCTGGAACACCGCGTTCGATCGTCTTTGGGTGGAGGGATATTTTCACCGAGAAGGCATTCCGTGCGGGTACGGCGAGCCCTTCGATCACCACTGGGTTTGCGTTATGTCTCTCTGGTCTGATTACCTTGACCTTCGTGACATAGATCTTGGCGACGTCAAATTCAATATGAACAACGTGGCCAAATGGTGCGGTGTGCCTGAAGAACCAAAGCTTCATGAGGCAATCCATGGTGCTAGGACGGCCGCCGCTCTCCACAAGCGATACCGAGACATCGTCCGCTAGAACCATGGCGCTGTGGACAACTCGAACGGTCTTTCAAAAACACCCAATAAAATCAGGCCCTTGACAGGATTCCATCCCGCGGCTATACTACCTCTCCGGTAAATAGAAGTAGCTAAAGGCGAAAGAAAGAAACTGGGCCAACACCCATATACACCGTCTCAAACGAGACACCCCAGACCCCTTTCACTCCCGCCCCACCCTACTTCACAATTTACCCCCGCTCTTTATCCCCCTTGGCCAACACTTCATTGTGAAGGCCTCTTTTTTTTGTCTGCTATTAGTGCTAGGGTAGGGGTATGGGAAAACACCTCTTAACGATCCATGGCCATAAGGTTTATTGTGATGACGACCGGGCATGGCATGGGGTCAAATACTTAGCCTACGACATGAGCGAAGAAGATGTGCTGGCGCTCTTTGCCCAGGTAGAAACGGCTAAGGAAGTCGAGTTCCAGGACAAGGACAGCCGCAAGTTCACCATTGCTGATGGCGAGAACGGCTCGTTTGTGGTGGTCGCCACCCATGTCTCTAGCGGCTGGTTCTAAGCGCCGGACGGACATTCAGGGGCATACAGTCCAAGCCACGCCGTTCGTCATCCGCCAGCTCCACCGACTCTCGGCGCAAACACTGCAGGATCTTTTTCGTCATGCCAAGGATGTTGGTCAGTCGGAGGTGTCCCTCGACGACGGCCTCTATATTGTGAACCGTCTACCGGACCATACCTTTGTGATTGATCGCCGGCCGGAACAAAATCATACGGTCCTATAAAATGGTCAACGGCGTTGGGTTTTGCTAGACTACTGATCTTATGGCCCTGCCGAAAGATCGACCCCGCATCGAATACATCAATGTCCACCAGATTCGTGGCGACAAGAATGGGATTCTGTTTCTCAAGAACGCCGATCACGAATATGTCGAAGGTTTATTTTATGATGCGAAACGCCGGGGCGCAATTAGTTTCGAAACGAACGGTGTGAAGTATGACCTCCGGCGCAATAAAGACTTCACCTTTACGGTAGCCCTAAGCGACGACCAAGAAATGTTCACCGAGCAATTCGGTTAATTGCTATGCTTGGTAGCCTGAAACGATTCATCCCGCGGAGGGCACGGGCGCTCTATCATCGTTGGCTGGCTTTGGCCGCGACCTTATGGTATGGGCGACCATCCCGGCATCTGATCGTGATCGGGATTACCGGAACGGACGGAAAGACAACCACCGCCTTGATGCTGACGAGCATCCTCCAAGCGGCTGGTCACCGGGTTGGCCTGAGCTCCAGTCTCTTTTTCCAAGTCGCGGAAGAGCGCTGGCTTAATGAAACCCACATGACCATGCCGGGCCGCTTTGCCTTGCAGCGTTTACTGCGGCAGATGGTCCGGGCTGGTTGCCGCTATGCGGTGATCGAGGTTTCGTCGGAAGGTCTGCTGCAACATCGCCACTCGGGGATTGATTTTGACATGGCGCTCATCACCAACATCAGTCCAGAACATCTCAAGTCTCACGGCACGTTCGAAGCCTATCGCTCAGCCAAGGGCCGATTGTTTGGAAAGATTATCAAGGGGGCAGACAAAGTAATTGACGGGCAAAACGTCAAAAAAGCCACGATTGTCAATCTTGATGATCCGGAAGCCGCATACTTTTTGAAATTTTGGGCCGAGGAGCATCACGGCGTGACCTTATCAGCGGCCCCGGAAGTGCCGATGCAGACCAAAGATAAACTGCGGGTCTGGGCAGCGGCGGATATTGTCATCGAGGCACACACTTCTCATTTTCAGGTTGATGGTCAGAAGGTTATAGTGCCAATGCCTGGCCGATATAATATTTCAAATGCCCTTGAAGCGATTGCGGCTACGGCGGTTTTACGGATTCCATGGCCATCTCGGATAAAGGGCATTGCTGATCTTGATGAACTGCCTGGACGATTTGAAGAAGTACCGACTAACAAGTCTTGGCGAGTCGTGGTTGACTATGCCGTCACGCCAAAGGCGCTCGAATCATTCTACCAAGCACTGCAAAGCTCTGGCGTGAAATCGATTATTGCCGTTTTCGGCGCCGCCGGTGGCGGACGGGATACGTGGAAACGGCCGGAGGTGGGGAAGATCGCGTCGCAGTACTGCCGAAGAATTATTTTGACGACTGACGACCCTTATGACGATGACCCGGCTGAGATTGCTGATGCAATTCAGGCTGGCGTACCAATGGACCGGCGATCAAACATTGAAATAGTGCTTGACCGGCGAGAAGCCATGAGGCGGGCTATGTCATTAGCCGAGGCGGGGGATGTCGTGGCCATCACGGGTATGGGGGCGGAGACGACGATGGTGGTCAAAGGAAAGAAGGTGCCGTGGAGTGATGCCGGGGTCGCAAAAGAGCTGATTTCAGCGACATGATTATCTATCAAGCAGCACAAATTGGAGATCCAGTCATCCGCAAGAAATCGGCCGTTGTAAAAAGCGTCAAAACACAACAGGCACAAAAAATTATTCATGATTTGATCGACTCAATGCGCCACCATCACTTGGTCGGCATGGCGGCTCCGCAGATTGGAAAGAATGTGCGCATCTTTGTGACAGAGATCAGAAAAACAAAATTTCGAAAGCATTTGAAAACACTTGACCCCCTTCGCGTTTTCGTTAACCCCAAGATCATTCGTCGTTCTCGCTCCGTGGGGTTAGGCATGGAAGGATGTGGTAGCGTGGCCTCGGCTCAGATTTTTGGTTCAGTCCCACGACCAAAAGAAGTACAGATTGAGGCGCTCGATGAGTATGGACACACCTTTGTCTTGAGCGTCAGGGGATTACTAGCCCGTGTCGTCCAACATGAACTGGATCATCTCGACGGGTTGATATTTCTCGATCGAATGAAGACTATGAAAAGCCTCATCAGCCTACATTCGAGAAAAAATAGCTTGTTAGGAAGCAATTAATCCCATGTAAGGGATTTTTTTAACTGTGGACGAAAACCGCATAACTTTGGGGATAACTTTTTGGAGATTTTGAAGTCTTGATGGTTACCCTAGTAAACAAGCCAAAAAAACGAAATTGACAAAAACATGCCTTTCGCCTTGACAGCATGTTTCTATCCTGTTACTATCTACGGGCACATTTAGATCGAGACCGCACCCATATTTTTCGCACATATTGCGCTCGTGAGAGCGTCACCCGTCGCCTTTCCGCGACATTTCATTAGCCAGTAACTCCCGTCCCTGGCCGCGTCAGGGAGGGGGGATATTTTGTCGTCAATGCCCTCGCCGACCATTGCTCCAGTCCGCAAAGTCTTCACGACCCTGCACGAAGCGATCCCGCTTCCGGATTTGATCGAAATCCAAAAACGGAGCTACGATTGGTTTTTTCGTGAAGGACTCAAAGAGCTGTTTGATGAGATCTCACCGGTCCGCGACTTTATTGGCCGCGACCTGGAATTGTTTTTTCTTGATTACTATCTCGACGAGCCGAAATTTGATGAAGTGGTGGCCAAAGGCAAGAACCTGACGTTCGAAGCCGCGCTCCGAGTCCAGGTCCGCCTGGTCAATAAAAAAACCGGAGAAATTAAAGAGCAGGAAATTTACCTCGGTGATTTCCCGCTGATGACCGAGCGGGGCACGTTCATCGTCAATGGCATTGAACGGGTGGTCGTCTCGCAGCTGATCCGCTCGGCTGGCGTATTTTTTACCGGCGAAATGCTCCGGGGCCATCGGTATTACGGGGCGAAAATTATTCCCAACCGCGGTGCCTGGCTCGAACTCGAGACCGACGCTAACGGGGTCATCTCGGTCAAAATCGACCGCAAACGCAAAGTGCCGATCACCACGTTTCTGCGCGCGTTCGGTTTCGGCAACAATGAACAGTTGGCCGATCTGTTTAAAGACGTTGATACCAATCCAAATTTGAAGTATATCGAAGCAACCCTGGCGAAGGACCAATCGCACGATGAGTCCGAGGGCTTAAAGGAAGTCTACAAGCGTATTCGCCCTGGTGATCTGGCGACGGTCGATAACGCCCGCGATCTGATTTATAAAATGTTTTTCTCGTTTGACCGGTACGATTTCGGACGGGTGGGACGATATAAACTGAACACCCGTTTTGACTTCAACCAGCCGATCACCAAAGAGACTCGGGTCTTGCAAAAAGATGACTTGATCGCCATCGTCAAAGAAATCATCCGTTTGAATAACTCTCAAAAAGAGCCGGATGACATTGACCACCTCGGCAACCGCCGCGTCCGGGCGATCGGCGAACTCGTCCAGAATAAATTCCGCGTTGGTCTAGCCCGGATGGAACGGATCATCAAAGACCGAATGTCGACGCTTGATATCAATACCCTAACACCTAATCAACTCATTAACGCGCGCCCCGTCATCGGCTCGATCAAAGAGTTTTTCATGAGCTCGCAGTTATCGCAGTTCATGGATCAGACAAACCCGCTGGCGGAGCTGGAACACAAACGCCGGTTGTCCGCCATGGGTCCAGGGGGTTTGTCACGGGAACGAGCGGGTTTCGACGTCCGTGACGTTCACCGTACCCACTACGGCCGCATCTGTCCGATCGCTACCCCAGAAGGTCCGAATATTGGGTTAGTTGGCCACTTGGCCAGCTATGCCCGGGTCAATGACTACGGTTTTATCGAGACCCCTTTTCGCAAAGTCGTCCACGATCTGCCGAACGATGGTGAATCGGCAGTTGGGGAGACGGCCCGCGAAAATATCGGCACCGCGGTCAAAGCCGGCGACACAATGACCAGTGCTCAGGCCAAGGCGCTGAAGGCGATCGATCAGCCAACCGTCCCGGTCAAGCCGCGGGTGACGAACGACGTCGTGTATCTCGACGCCTTTTCCGAAGAACGCCATATTACTACCGCCTCCACCACGCCGATTGATGAAGCCGGCCACTTTACGGTGGAACGCGCCGAGGTTCGTGAGCATGGCGAGCCGACGATTGCCGATGTCCAAAACATTGATTACATGGATGTGGCGCCGAAACAGATCGTCTCGATTGCCACCGCGCTCATTCCGTTCTTGGAACACGATGATGCCGTCCGCGCCCTGATGGGCACGAATATGCAGCGCCAGGCGGTATCCTGTATTAAGCCGCAATCGCCGATTGTGGGCACAGGCGTGGAAGCCCGAGCGGCGGCTGACTCGGGACAAGTGATCCTG
>JACQBO010000002.1 GCA_016194465.1 Candidatus Kerfeldbacteria bacterium | reverse complement strand
GTAGCGCTCCACTTGGCGATACCAGCGGAAACGCATATGACGAGGAGCAGATAGTGGTGAACCAGGCATAGGGGTAAAAAGACAGTTAACCTTAGTCACCCTTAGTCTACCAGGGAGTTACCTCTTAAGGTTAACTGTACAAAGCATTGACAATACTACCTAGCCATGCTACGGTGCGGCTGCAAAAGTCCCAATAAAACATGTCTGTCTACAGACGGCATAATCAAACGGAGGGACCCTATGCGAATCGTTCGTTTCATCGTCTGCACTCTCGGGGCTTGCTTTCTGCAGGTGTCTATCTCTTCTAGCGGTAGTTGGAATAACCTCCCGAGTCAATATCTTGGACACTACGTTCAGCTCAACGTGACGGGCTATCACCTCGGAGACTCGGTCCGCATCTGTCTCAAGGACGGCACCGTCACCACGAAGGACCTCAACGGCACACGTGCCTGGGGTGTCAGGCACCGACACGTCCGTGTCTGGGCGCTCCATGATCCGAGAGACCCCATCAACCAGCGCTTGAACATGCCTGAGATAGTCACGGACTTTGACAAAGATCTCAGTGGCGTCTCGCAGGTCGTAGAGCTTCGTCATGGCTCTGCTCCCAGGTTATTCAACCGAGTTAGGTTGGAGAGGCTGGCACGGCGTGACGAGCAAAACGAGGCAGAGGTCGCCAGTGCCGAGCGAGAATTAGTCAAGGCACGTGCGCTTCAACGAGCTTCGACGCCTTAGTCAAACCCAAGGCGAGCACGACTAAAGCTATGCCCTAGATAACAACCCGGATCGTCATCAAGACGGTCCGTCTTTTTTTTGGTATACTCGTTCCATGCACGTCCTCATTGTCTACGCCACAAACTCCAGCGGCACCCGGCAAGCGGCCGAGATTGCGGCTGACGTTTTAGAGAAGAAAGGACATACGGTGACAGTCCAACGAGCCCAAGACACCGAGGCCGAACATATCTCCGCGGCTGATTTTGTGGTTCTCGGTTCATGCACCTGGGAAAAAATCATGCCCGACGGCAAGCGATCCGAAGGCGAGCTGCAGCAGTATATGGATGATTTGAAACAGCGGCTTAAGGACCAGAAGTTCCCCGGCAAGCGTTTTGCAGTTTTTGGACTTGGCGATTCGAGCTATTCCGACTTTTGTGCCGCCGCGCCGATGATGGAATTCATGATTCATGCCTGGGGCGGTACGCTTAAGGCACCGACCCTGAAAATCGACGGATTCTTTTTTCATCTCCCGGAAAATCGGCAGCGGGTGAAAGACTGGGCTGATCATGTCCTGTCTTCGTAAGGTTTGACTGCGCTGGAAAAAAGTGGTATACTCGTGTCTGTAACTGACCCGTTTTTGATACTTGGCGTGGCGAAAAAAAATTTGGCCCCACAAAAAAGTTGGCACCGGCGCCCGGCGCGCCGACCAAAGGCGATTAAGCAACCGTATCATCCCTACGACCGGATGGGCGAAGTTTTTTTGCTGGTCGGCATCGCCGTGGTCGCCGCCCTATGGCTGGTGGTGCCGGTGACATTCCCCATCCGTCTCGCCGGCGTCTTGGTCCTTTTCTTTTTCATTCCCAAGATCGTTATCGAGCAATGGTGGCCAAAACTTTCTTTAGCCACGCTCGGCTGGCAGCGGCCATCGGCTCCAAGACAACCTTTCATCTTCGCCCTGATTATTATTTTGCTGGGGCTGGCACCTGCCTGGTTTTTTTTCACCGTCAGCCATCCCGAGCGACTGGTGGCCGTCAGTCCGGTCGGCCCGTGGGGGTCATGGGTGTTGGCGGAGGTCATGGTGACCATGATCTTGATTGCGGAGGCGGCGTTTTTCGCCGGTTATATTCTTTTCCGGCTGAGTCATTTACTGCGGCCGTGGGTGGCGATTGTGATTGTCGGACTGCTGTTGGCCATGACGCAAATGTTTCTGCCTGGCGCGGTAAAATTCATGACCATCCCCGTCACCCTGGCCCTCACTTGGATTGCCTGGCAAACGGAGTCCTTTGTGCCTGCGGCCGTCATGTTACTGCTTATTTCCCTGACCTTTGATCTCTGTGTCCGCCTCACCTGACCTATGCCGTATCTGACCAAAGTGATGAAGCAAGTCGAAGCCGCGACCACGCCCCCCCGGCCACTGTGTGCTTCGGTCGCAAAAACCTTAGCCGCTTTTGACCGGATCACCGCCCCGGGCGACGATGAACGGGTGGCCAAAATTGAAGTGCACGACACGGTCAGTAAGGTCGCTTGGGCCTATGAAAAGCTACGGAATGCCATTGACTATCAAGACGAGCATCTCCTCCGTAAAAACGCGATTGAGCGGATTTTGCGCCGGCGATTGGTGGCGGATATTACCGCCGAGCAGGTCGCGGAACCATTAGTCCTCGAGCTGATTCGCGGCGGGTACTTGGCCAATAATGCCATTCCCGTCACCATGCTCGCCAGCGCCGCCAATGTGGTCAATATCTATATCCATGTCTGGACGCAAGTCCCCACCCTCGCCGACCACACAGAAATGGACCGGTTGTTTGACTGGTATCTGAGTCTCCTGGCGGTCGAATTGAATGAGTTGTTGTCACCGGTTGAGCATGAAGTCGCGTTGGCCCAGCTCATGTTCGACACGATTCACCGCGACATCGTCTTCGTCGAGGACGACATTCCAGAGGAGGAAAAAAATATCCAACTGTATATTGCGATTCAACGCGTCTTACTGAAGTCGGATAGTTCAATGATCCGTTACCACCTCTTTCGCCGCCAGCATCCCGAATGGCATGAGCCAACCCCCGAGGTCATCGCCAGCATCGGTCAAAACCTCCCCTTGATCAAGCAGGCGATTGATCAGCAGCTGTTCCACCCGGCCGGGGAATTGCTGCAACGGCTGATGAAAAAGTATGCTATCATCTTCCTTATTTTCAGTGACATTGCCGAGCAATACGGCCCGGCGGCAGCCGAAACTCTGACCCATCCTGATCAGATAGTGAAAGATGTGACGGCCGCGTACAACCAGCGAAAGAAAACGGTCCAGCGGAAAATCGCCCGGAGTGTTATCCGCTCCATCATTTATGTCTTCATTACCAAAATGCTGCTGGCCTTGGTGATTGAACTGCCATTTGATCGTTTACTGGCGCATGGCGGGAAGGTCAATTACCGGCCGCTGTTGACCAACATCATTATCCATCCCGTGATTCTGTTTTTGATCGGGGTGACGATCCGGCCGCCGGGTCAGAAAAATGAAGAGGCGGTGATTGCCAAGGTGCAAACCTTACTCTATCGGGGCGATGACCGCAACGCCCTGGTCAAGCCGCGCAAGCCGATCCGTCGCAGTAGTATCTTCACCTATTTCTACCGCGTCATTTACGCCCTGACCTTTGTTCTCGTCTTTGGACTCCTGATCTGGGGCTTGAGAAAACTGGAGTTCAACCCGGTCGGCATGGCCGTCTTCCTGCTCTTCCTGACGATTGTCAGCTTCTTCGGTATTCGAGTTCGGTTGCTGGCGAAAGAGTTGGTCGTGGTGGACCAGCGGGAAAACATCTTCTCGATTCTCTTCGACTTTTTCACGGTGCCGATTCTCCAAGTCGGTCGCTGGATTTCTTTGCGGGCGCCGAAAGTCAATGTCTTGATCTTCTTCTTCGACGTCATTATCGAGGCGCCATTTAAGGCTTTCTTGGAAGCGATGGAAGGGTTCTTCGGGTTTTTACGGGAAAAGCGGGAAGAGATCTACTAGATCAAAACAATGGCTCATTTCGAACCCCGCCTCAGCGAGGTGAGAAATCTTCTGGGGCTGGCATTATCACGCTCGGGGCTCTTTTTCATGGCCCGCCTCCGTAGGGGTAGGTTTCAAATCCACCCACGGAGGCGGAATTTGGGGCAGTGAAAATCTTGCTCTTCTGATCATACTTTTGTATACTGACACCGCTATTTTCTTATTATCCTCGTAAGGCTCTAGACCGTATGACTGAATTTCTCACCTTTGATCTTGACGCCACCTTTCGCTCGCTTCAAGCCCGGATGCAAGAGGAGGGTGTATTTGATAAAGAAGCATACGACGACCTGGTCGATGAGGTGTTGGAGGAAAAACGCGAGCTGGGGGAACTCGATGATGACAACGATCTCGTCGAGTACGCGGCCAAGTTGAAGACCCGCTGGCCGGAAGCGGAAGCATCGCTGACGAGCGGGCATGAGACCGATGTGCTGGAACAGGAATAAGTATGTCCGACGTTCCCGTACCAAAAATTACGCGGATCGAGGTTGACCGGGAGCTGTGTATCGGCGCGGCCACCTGCGTGGCCGTTGCCCCGGAGCTGTTCGAATTAGACGAGGAAAACAAAGCAATCGTCAAACCCGCTCATGGAGCCGACCAAGCTGCTATTTTAAATGCGGCCAAGGTCTGCCCGGTCCTGGCCATCTATCTCTATGGCGAGGATGGTAAAAAAATCTACCCAGCACCATAATGGATTTGGGATTTTTGCCAGGGTTGCCCAAGACATTATGGTGCTGGGTATACCCCCAGCCATAGCCCTTGTCATCCGCACCAGGGCCAGGTATACTACAGCCTGTAGTAATCTCGTTGATTGACTTATCCACCGTTCCTATGGAAACACCAAAATCTGAAGTCTCCGGTCTCTTCCAAGGCGCCTCGCCAAAGTTAACCTTTGTTTTCGGCCTGATCGCTGGCGTCGCCGCGGCGGCGATTATCGGCATGGTCTTGCTGCTGCCGAAATGGGGATCGGGCAGCACGAAGACGACGACCACGGCCGCGGCGGCGCCGACCAATAGCACCACGCCGGCCGCACAGACGTTCGGTAATGTCGCCGCTATCACCAGCAGTGATTACATTCGCGGCAGCGGTGATTTGAGCTTGGTTGAGTACTCCGACTACGAGTGCCCTTTTTGCAAGCAGTTCGAGCCGACCATCGCCCAAATCCTTGATCAGTACAAAGGCAAGGTTCAGCTTGTCTACCGCCAGTATCCCCTCTCGTTCCACCAAAATGCGGAAAAAGAAGCGGAGGCTGGACTCTGTATCGGCAAGCTCGGCGGAACGAGTAAATTCTGGGACTTCACCGATAAGATCTTTACCCGAACCCAGTCGAATGGCACTGGTTTCGCCCTGGCCGACCTCGGACCGCTGGCCAAAGAAGTCGGCGTCAACCAGGATAAATTCCAGAAGTGTTTGGACAGCGGCGAAATGCAAGCGCAGGTGGCTAAAGAGCAAGCCGATGGCACCCAAGCCGGGGTCAACGGTACTCCGACTGTTATCATTGTCGGCAAAGACGGGAAAACGATTAGTGGCATCCCTGGTGCCTACCCCCTGGCTCAGGTTCAAACGTATATCGATCAGGCCTTGGCCAAGAGCTAAGCGCGATTAACCAAAAAACGGCCGATCGGCCGTTTTTTCTTTTCGGCTAAAGAATTATTTTTTCGGTTTCAACTGTCGGAGCCGCAGAGAAATGATCACGATCACCACGGTCACGAATACGGCATACATAAATTTTGCAATCAGCCCGCCGCCTTTCGGGAAGATGCGGTCGAAGAGTTGTCGCACCGCGTCGTTCCAGGCCAAGGCGGCGACGAGGCTCAGGCCGCCGAGCAGGAGGGTGATAATCTGATTGACGACCTCATTCGGCAAGCCCGGGTTGGGTGACGGATCTCCTTGATTGTCCATGCCCCTATTCTAGCCCATTCTTTGACAGGTCGTCAAAAGATGGTACACTGGGGTCAGGCAAAAAAATTCGCTCTAAACGTATCCTCTATGGCCGCCACTAGCACCCGTAAGTACATCGACGACATCTTTACCTATGCCGTTGGCAAGTCCGCCTCTGATGTCCATATTGTCGCCGGGCTACCGCCGGTGATTCGGATCGAAGGTGAGTTGCAAAAACTTACGGACCATCAACCGCTCTCCCCGAAGCAGACCCAGGACATCTGCTATAGCCTCCTGACCGAAACTCAAAAGGAGGTTTTTGATACCGAACGTGAGTTGGACCTGGGCTATCAAATTGACGGCCTGTCGCGGTTTCGGATCAACATGCACTGGGAAAAGAACAACGCGGGAATGGTCGCTCGGATTATCACCCAAAAAATCCCGACCATGGAAGAGATCAGTATGCCGCCAGTGACCTATGACTTGGCCCGGCTCAAGCAGGGCTTAGTGCTGGTGACTGGTCCAACCGGCATGGGAAAATCGACCACCCTGGCGGCGATGATCAACTTGATCAACTCGGAACGAAGCACGCACATCGTTACCCTGGAAGACCCGATCGAGTTTGTCTATGAACCGAAACTGTCAATCATTAAGCAGCGGCAGCTTGGCACGGACATGATGAGTTTTGCTCAGGACGATCACCCTGGCCGAAACTGGCCACCTGGTCTTGGCTACCCTCCACACGCTCAACGCCGCCCAAACGATTGACCGGATCATCGACGTCTTTCCGCCGTACCAGCAAGCTCAGGTTCGCCTCCAGATTTCGCTCTTTTTGAAAGGCATTATTTCGCAGCAATTGTTGCCCGCCGCTCAGGGTGGCCGAGTGGCGGCACGCGAAGTACTAATCAACACTCCCGCCGTTGCCAACCTGATCCGGGAAAACAAAATCGCGCAGATCAAGACGGCGATCCAAACCAGCGCCGAAGACGGCATGTTTACCATGGACCAAAACATCAAAAAAATGTACCTCGATGGGGCTATTTCGGAGAGCGTGGCTTTGTCGTTCATGGTCAATCCGAGCGAGCTGAAGTGATTCTGCCACAGCAGAATCATCCTGAGCCGAAGTCCTGAAGATCCGCCCTCGAGGCGGCTCTTTATTGTCTCACTTCGCTGTTCTGGTCGGGGTGACCCCGTACAACCACTCGCTTCACTCGTGGTCTGCGGGGCGGGCTGGCCCCGGACTACGATCCGGGGGAACTGCGTCTTGGGACTCGCCGTTCCTGCGAAACATGCTCGTCCCGTCTCGGGTGGAAACGGCGCTCAGCGCCGAATGGTCGGGGATGCCGGACTCGAACCGGCGGCCTCCTGCTCCCACCCCGAATAAACACCGCCGTTTTGTCCGCAGAGTCGGGGCGCCGAGACTCGAACTCGGGACCTCCTGCTCCCAAAGCAGGCGCGCTACCAACTGCGCCACGCCCCGACTCTGCGGGAAATAATTGATGGTGTTGTACGGGGCAAGAAGCAGGCGCTACCCCGCAGCGGCCTTGACCATAACAAAAAATCAAGTCCGCCGCAAGCCGCCGATTCTAGAAGTATTGACTTCCTATTTTGTAACCGGCCCAGATGCCCACCAAGCCGCCGACGGTACTCCCGATGATTGATGAGAATGACAGCCACCCCGCGTGCCACAGCAAGGGCACCGCACTGCCGAGCGTTGAACCGAGAAACACGCCGATCCAGATGAGAGATTTCATATTTTTTTGGTGCGCCTAGAGGGACTCGCCGCTGCGCGGCCGGGGCGCTTCTATGGGCGCGCCCTTCTCGTCCCCTCGGGCGAGATGTTCAAAGTGTCGCTTCGCGACCAGTTTTGGTGCGCCCGGAGGGACTCGAACCCCCAACCTCTTGGTCCGACCCCGCACCGAAGCGCCCGTGTTCCCCCAATGGTGCGCCCTGCAGGACTCGAACCTGCGACCCCTTGGTCCGAAGCCAAGTACTCTATCCACTGAGCTAAGGGCGCACCATTGGGGAGATATTGCGCGCCTGGTGCGGGGCTATCCATTGAGCTACGAGCGCACCATGTAA
>JACQBO010000033.1 GCA_016194465.1 Candidatus Kerfeldbacteria bacterium | reverse complement strand
GGCGCCACCGGAATATTCTGGCCGAGGACGGTTTCTTTGCCTTGCCCGTCAATGCGGGTCAGGTCATAGGCTTGCTTCACATTCAGGGTCGAATCAAAAAGGTGGGTTACTTTCCCGGTGGTATAGAGGAAGGTCTTATTCGTGACGTAGTTTGTATGAAAGACGAAACGATAGGTCAGATCGGGTTTGGCGTCGCCGTTATTGTCAATGTTGATCTCATAGCGGACACGGGGGTCGAAGGTGTAGAAGTTCGGACCGCCGGCCGGTTCCTGAAAGGGAATGTAGTTCGCGATCAAGGTGACCGCATTCGTCTTATCAGGGCTGCGGAAGGCGTACAGGTCGGTGGCATCGGCTTTTGGATCGCCAGCGATCAACGGCGCTTCGCGGTGACTCGAGGCGAAAACGGAGGTAAACGTCAAGGCGGCTACCCCCATAATTGCTGGCACGGCTAACCAGCGGGCGAGCTGACGTCCGCGGCCGGTGGTTGATAAAGATATTCCCATGTGTACCTCCATTGATATTACCTTGATAAAACCTAATTACTTAAGTGACTTAACTATATTATCCTTATGATCAGGCGTCAAGTACTGTTTTTGCACCCCTGTGGATATGTGCTGGAAATGCTGTTTTGCCCTTAAATCTATTGACTGAGTTTGAGTTCAACATCTTGAGCAAAGTGGGCGGTCCGAATACTCCCGCCGTTTCGCTCAATGTGTATGAGCACCTGGAGATACGTAGAGAGGTCTTTCGCACTAATCCCGCGGAGGAGAGGACGGATTCCCTTCCGCAAGCGTACGTCTGTCCGTTTGACGAATGATTGACCGGCCCGAGTTAAGGTGATGATTTTTATCCGGCGATCATGCTGGTCAACGGATCGGGTAAGTAATCCCTGCGTTTCCAAGGCGCGGACCAGGACCGTAATGAAGGCTGCATCGACCCCCAGTTTGGCGGCCAGGGATTTTGATTGCATGCCCCGCCGGTGGTCAGCCAAGATGCCTAACAGGGCCCAATCCAAGGTTGAGATTCCGTCTGGCTTGAGCAGCTGAGCTGTGGTCACCTTAAGGAGCCGATAGACCTTGGCTTGCAATAAGCCGGCGCGATAGCTCTTGGTTCCTTGGCGAAGGGTGTGAAACAGGGTGGGGGACATAGTTACTATTGAAGTAACGTAACTAATAATCAGCCATTTGACAAGAGCTGTTCAGTTGCCGAAGAACAATCCCACCTCACTTTTTGAGATCATCCCGCCGTCGTCATCCTGAGCCTCAACGCCTTGAGGTGAAGGATCTCCACCTCGCGAGAAGGAGATTCCTCACCCGACCTGTTAGTCGGGTTCAGAATGATAGCGGGTGTGTTTAGGTTTTATAGGCATTCAGTTTACTGCCCTCCCGGCGCTTCGGGTTGGCGATTTGCTGTTCTGTAGTCCAGTTCGGAAACCGAAACCCGTAGGAAAAAACCATTGTCCCGGATCGCAGACTTTCTTTCAGTTTTACTTCGACCCTGGGCATGACACTGGTAATGAGAAAGCAGAAAATAATGGTCGCGGAGGAAAGATCTGATTTGTAGAAATCCTGGCGAAAGATTTTTACGTTTGTGAATTTTCGTGATTTCCACTTAGCCAGAAGGTACGGCCACCATTGTGCTTCAATCCCGACAAAACTGGCCGCCGGAAATTTTTTGGCCAAGGCGATCAAGACTCGAGCGTCGCCACAGCCCAGGTCATATATGACATCGTGACCGTCGAGTTTAAGATTTTGCTTCAGCCAATCAATCGCCCAGCCCGACGTACTGACAAACGGTACTTTATAGCGAAACAATGTCACCAGCGCATCGAGCGCAAAAAACAAAGCGATAACCGCGGCGACAAGAATAATGATCAGAAAAACAAGCAGGCCCATGCTAGAACAATGCCCCCTGCCCAGCCTTTACCTCAGAACCAACTTTCTTATCGAAAATAGAGATACTGCCATAAACTCCATCGTAGCCGGGTAGAATGTTGAGTTCCCCCCGACGGACACGGTCAACGCCGTCCGCGATGTCTGGTTTTGAAGCGGCGGCGATCTCTTCCAAGGGTGATTCGAGTAAAATCTTAAATTCTGAGCCAACTTTTTCGATCAAGAGGTCATATATTTTACCAACGGCTTTGGATAGCTTGCCGACCCCGATGGCATCGCTGATGATTTCGGCCAGGGGAACCATTCGTTGATACCCAGGACGGCCAGTGGGCTGGTATTCGGCTGGGCGATCGGCCAAAACCTCGACTCGGTTCATGACGCCGACAGTGACCGGCTTGCCGCAGACGGTGCAAATCCCATTATGCTGCTTTGTTTCGGCGGGGGACCAGCGGATATTGTGATCCCGATGCCCATCCCAGTGGTACATGCCTTCTTCGGGAAAAAACTCAACGGTCATGACGATCCGATTCGGATCAGTGGTTTTCGGGAAAGGAATTTTGATGGCTTCCGCGATGTTTTGATAACTGAGCGATGCAAGTTCCAAAATAGTGCATTCCCGACCAATGTTCGGCGCCGAGTGGGCGTCAGAAAAGGAAACAATGGATTTTGTATCGAGCTCAGATAGGCGCCAGTTCATTGGCGGGTCTGATGATAATCCTGTTTCCACAGCGGGGACATATTTCGCGAAGTCCTCAAAACACTCGTTGATCGAGTTGAACCCGGACTTCGATCCGTACATCCCGAACCACGGCGTCCAAACATGAGCGGGAATGACCAGGCAGTCAGGCGAGGCATCCATGGCAACTTTGACCACATCTTTTACGTCCATGCCCAGGATCGGCCGGCCGTCAGCTTTGAGATTACCAATCAGCGATAAGTATGCGTTGATTTTTTCAGCCACGGCAAATGACGGTGCGTACAACAATATGTGGATCCGCCGCGTGGCCCCGAGCCGGCCGAAAATGCACGACACCTCGGCTGAGAGCACGAAACGGATTGAGGACGATGACCCTTTTTGTTTGTATAAACCCGGCGCGGCGTCTTCTAGACCAGCCTTCAGTTCGGCAAACCATTCCGGATGCGTGAAGTCGCCGGTGCCGATCACCTCGACACCTTTTTTCATACCCCACGTTTCCATAGTGGCTACATTCATGTCGGGGGAGACGGCCCGGGCAAAACGGGAGTGAATTTCCAGATCAGCAATGACGCGCATAGGAGGAGTGTATCATGCTTGCCACGCACAAAACAGGTTGAGGACGCACCTGGCCGAACTAACTTTTTGACTCAGGGTCCGAGTTTTTTCCTCGCCCGAAGGCACGTTTGATGATTTGTTCTATGGCCGAACTATCGTCTGTGACGTTTAGTTTTTTTCTTGTGCGCTCAGCCCATTCCTCGACCGCTCTTTGAATAGTTGATTTGTCTTCTGATTTTTCAAGCTTCTTTTCGACCACCACCTGTGGTTCTTCTGGAGCTTCGAAATTCATATCTTCTGGACTTAAACCCATTTCTTCCGGGGATGGCATATGTGGTTCCTTTCTTCGCCAAGCGGTTATTTACCGCGATACTTAAAAAATTGAATCTGGCGCAGCCGCTTTGTCGCCTCACCCTTTGTTTTATAGACGCGGGAGAGCTTTTTCCTGGTTTTATGGGAGAACACAGCGTAGCCGCCTTTGGTTTTACGGACCATGTCATGATCATACTCCTGGCCCTGAACTATATCCAGTTTTGCTGGTGTGGAAAATAGGTTGGCTGACCCGTCGGGTGTTCTCGACGAAAAGCGATGAATTTTTTCCGCCAGCGATGAATATAGTTTCGGGACAGCCGCAGTGGACGGTGCAGCACGCGATCAATTGCCTTTTCTATCGCCCAGACGTTTTTAGCCGAGGCGCGCCAGTTTACGCCTGTCCGGCGCAAATCAAACACGCCGTACTTTGTGAGGCAGGCTTCCGCATCAATGTACGGTGCAGCGTAACTCATGGCCAAGGCATGAAGATTTTTGTAGACAGGTTTACGACCAGCCAGCCCAATGTCGCGAGAGATGCCAACGGTACCGAAGCACCCGCGGTGCTGGTACACAAAAAGCGTGTGGTCGAGACGGTCAGTTGATTTCAAATCGAGAATGAGCGGCGAGTAGCCGTGATATTCAAGAATCGTGGCGGCGGATAAGGCAGCTTCCAGGCAATGCGCCCGGCCGCGCCGCAGAATCGTTGGCAGGGTGTGCATGGTGTCTTTCGGGTTGTACTCAAGAGAGTGAAGCCAAGCTTGGACCTGAACCGGCGTCAGTAGGCGGCGAATGAACGTTTGAACTTTTTTCGGGTGGATGGAGAGAGAGGGAGGGTTAACTTGGGCGGTCCACGTGTCTGCAGGCAGGAGAGGGTAGGTTGGCATGGGTTGAGTATAGCAAAATCAAAAAAATCCTTATTGACTAACGCTCCGTTAGAGAATAGGGTGTATGTATGGTTGCTAAAGTGATTAAAATAATTTACCTCATCGCCGCAGGACTGATCGCCGTGGTAGCTTCCTGGGGTGGGAATCCCCTGAATTCATTTCCGAGTTACAGCGCCTTCCCTTTTAAGGTTATTGCCTCGGAAGGAGAGTTTACCATCGCGACCTCCTGGCCAGCTTTTGTTGGCAACCTGATTGTCTGGGGGACCGTTTTGATCGTTTTTCCTTGGCTTATTGTACGTTGGGTTAACAAACCTTCAAAAAGCAAAAAGAACCCAGCCACCCCATAACAGTACCGAGACAGAAAGTTTCGTTGTAACACAAAATCACCCGTCAAGGTGGTTTAGGAGAGTCACCATGTCCCCGCGCTGGCCTACTACTTGGGTTTGCCGGCTCCTCACGTTGTTGCGGGGCAACGGCAAACCCGTCACGTCCGGTCGAACATGAAGCAGTTCATGTTCTCTTCGCTGCGGCGAAGCCCGGACGCGACCCTTCGGAAAGTAGGCCCTATTGTTTTCAGTTAAAACAAAACAACTGCCTCGTGGCAGTGTTTTATTTGAATACAGGATACCGGGCACTGGCCTACTTTCCCCCCGAAATGCATCGGAGTATCATCGGCGCTGACGGGCTTAACGACCGAGTTCGGAATGGGATCGGGTGTGACCCCGTCGCTCGAAGCACCCAGAATTCTATATTCAAACTATCAAAACGAGATTTTTTGGCTATTTCCCAATCGCACTCGACGTGGGTGACAGGACGAACACCAGGCCAATGAAGGCGGCGATCATCAGGAACAGCCCCAAGAGACGATAGGATGATATTTTGTGTTTGGCTTCCATAGCGGTATTTTTCATCCTAGCACAAAAAAAGCAATCTGTCCAGAGTGGTCAAAAATGGTAGAAAAGAAGCGAACCATGCTGATGGTTCCGGTTGAAAATTATCGTCCTTGTGTCTTTCCGTTTCATCAGAACTCGAACTATTAGTACGGCTCGGCTTCACGCCTTACGGCGCTTCG
>JACQBO010000001.1 GCA_016194465.1 Candidatus Kerfeldbacteria bacterium | reverse complement strand
GTGCAGCCCGTCACCGACCACGGCGATTGCAGGTTGATTTTGCTGGTCGGCAGCCGGTCTTGCAGCATGAGGGGCAGAAACATCGCGGTCACGGCTCTGGGCGCATCCAGCGTGACGACGCAGTTCCCTGAGCCTGTGCAGTCGCCGCTCCAACTGAAGAACAGGTACCCACTCGCGGGCGCGACCGTGAGGGTAACCGACGTCCCGCTGGTGTACCACGCACACAGATATTGGGCACACGCCGTCACGGTTCCGGCCGGTGTGGGGGTGATCGTCCCGCTGCCGGCTGTCGTGAGACTCATGGTCAGCAGGTTCTGGAGCTGCAATGTGGCGGTAAAGGTCGAGTCAAAAGCGGGTCCCGCAATGGAGTGGGATTGCGCCCCGCTATCGCTCCAACTGCTAAAGACATACTGCACCCCCGTCCCGCCGCTTTGGGGAGATGGGGTGCTGACCGTATGCGTGCTTTGGGCTTCCCAGGTAAACACATGTGGCGCGGTGTAGTTGACCCCGTCCGCAGTGATCTGCAGGCCCGACGGAACCGTGTCCACGGTAATCTCGAACGACTTCATATACGAATGCGACGTGAGGCGGTTGCCAACGGCATCGTAGGTGTATTCAATCACCCGGCCGTTCTCGTACTCTTCTTTGACGACGCGGTTCAGTGAGTCGTAGGTATAGATCGCCGTCGCCGCGTGGGAGAGGGACACGGGGAGAAAGAGTGCAACCCAGAAAATGAGGATGAGAACCCGTCTAATTTGCATGTGCATTTCTATAGTCCCAGCCCATCGGCATGATAGTAGTACGTCTGCCCGCCTCTTGTCATAGAGACCGGCTCGTCGATGCCGGGGCCGTGGGTGTAGGTCGCTAAGAGTGCCCCTGCCCCGTCATATTCCTTGAGGATGTTCAGGCCGTCATAGAGGTACTTGGTGATCGTGCCATTGACGGTTTTGCTGATCCGCCGGCCAAACGGATCGTAGGCGTAGCTGACGGTGAGACCGCCGGGGCCACTGACACTGGTGAGGCGGTTCTCATAGTCATACCCATAGGTGGTCGTGCCACTGGCGTCGGTCGTGGTGAGCGTGTTGCCGTTATTGTCGTAGGTGTAGGTCGCACCGGGTCGAGTGAGCAGCCGATTGGCCACGTCATAGCTCCACAGACTTGGATCGGTGGTCGTGGGGAGCGGTGTCATGCCGGGCCCATCTGTCCGGGTGAGCCGGTTGCCCAGCACATCGTAGGTGTAGTCGGTGCTGAGCAGGGGCTGGTTGGTCGAGGTCGTGTGGGCCAGGTTGAGTAATTGGTTGATGCTGTCATACGTAGGCGTCGTCTTGGCCCCGGTCGGCAGCGTTTTCAGACTCAGCCGATGGAGGCTGTCGTAGGTGAAGGTGGTAGAGGGCCCGCTGGGCGGCGGGCCCATCGTCCAGAGCTGATTGGTCGCGTAGTAGGTGTAATTCGTCACGTCACTGCCCGGCGCCGTCATCTGGGTACGGTTGTCGTTCGCGTCAGACTGATAGGTGATCGTTCGATTCAGCGAGTTAGCTAATCGAAAAGGGGGCATTTTACTCAACTCCAGTCAAAGCGCGCACCTGTAGCAACCACAATGATAAAAGCATTCCACTCGTTGATAAAAAAATAATGTGCAAAGACTCCATTAGGCAGTGACTCAGGCAACTTGGCTAATAGCTTTGCAGATTTGACCGGACCTGAATCAGTAATCCATAGTCCCTTGGCCTTTTGATAAGGAGATCGAGAATCTGGAGGCTCTATTACACAAAAAAGAAGACCGGACACGGTTAATATCCCCTTACGATTTGCTTCTTTTAATTCTCCACGAGGCGAATCAAACGCCCCTATATCTACTGAGATTTCTAACGTAACTTCCCGCTTGCCATAATCAATATTCAGCTTCTCCAGACAGGCATCATGGAAACCGCTTGGAAGTGTCTTCTCTATTTCCTCAATTGTCATGTTTCTACCTTCCGACCAAATTTCTCAAGTCACTTTAAAACCTGTTAAGTGCCACAACTGCATCCTGGTGAATTTGGAAAAACTGTACACTCCCACCCTGGCAAAATTAATATAGGCATTAACCCACGAAATATTCCCCACCACGGAACAGGTTCCGGCACAGGAGCAGGATCAGGGATATCCGTGCCAGGTGGTAGATGTTTCTTGCCGGAATTATTGGGATCATGCCAATGATCCTTACCTCGCCAACCAGGTGCACCAGGTTGTCCTGGATGCCAGTATAGCGGCCTGCCACTGGGGTCCGCAAATTTTCCCCCATTTGGATCTTGGTGAGAAGGATCAGGTGTCCAATTCGGCGGCAACCCACTTGGATCGCCAGGCAACTGCATTAATCCCCATGGATCACCCCAATTGGCCGGATTATTCCCCACATACGCATACAGATTAATCCCACCTTCCAACCCAATCGGATCCGGCTGGAGAAACCGCCCGACCTTCGGCTCATAGGATCTGGCCCGGTAATAATAGAGCCCCGTCTCCGGATCCCATTCCCGGCCCGTATACGTGTAGGGATTTTGCACAAAGGGGGGTTGATCGAGATTCCCAAACCCGTCATAGCCGTACATTTGTACAAGGGTTTGGCTGTTGTCGGTCAATCCCGTGACACTTCCCAGGCCATCGGCATGGTAATAATAGGTCTGCCCCGCACGCGTCATACTGAGCGGCTCGTCGATGCCGGGGCCGTGGGTGTAGGTGGCCAGGAGTGCTCCGGTGCCGTCATACTCTTTAATGATGTTCATGCCATCATAGAGGTACTGCGTCGTCACGCCATTGACCGTTTTGCTGATCCGTCGCCTGAAGGAATAGATACCCACGCCTTTACAGGCGTGGCACTCGCAAATATCAGGCGTTGCCTGTCCCGCTCAGCGGGACCTTGCTCTCACCCCCGCCTTCACAGGTGGGGAACTCCTGCTGGATTAGAGACTTTGTTGACAATATTTTTCATTTTTTCTCAAAAGCAATCACCAAAAAATCATTGGTGTGTATCTGTACTCGCATCTTCCGCCCATCCGAAAGCGCCCAGATGAAGGTGAACATAAAATGCGCGAACCGAAACACCAATAAAAAGAAACCCACAAGTAATTGTAGATCACTAGATTTTGGCGCCTTCTGTTTGTTGTAATGGGATTCTTCTATTGCTAGCAATAGTGGAACTTTTTTTGCGATTGATATTGCATCGCGACCATGAAACTCTATTAAAATGTTATCGCCATTCTTTAATGCCGTTTTGACTTTTTTTATAAAAAAATCCTCTTTATATTTCAATTCCATTAAAATTCACCCCTCACCTGCTAGCCCCACTTGCAATACAACCTACCCAGAGAGCTACACATCCTGTAGCACAGATACCTTTTACAATAACACCCCCTGGGCATCGGCTCGCACAAAGCCCCAAGCAAAACTTAAACAACGTGCCACAACCGAATCCCGGTGGTTTGGGTACCTTGGGTGGCGGCTTAGGCGGAGGAGGTATAGTTGGAAATGTCGGAGGCGGTTTGGGGGCATTTGTGGGGGGCGATATTTCCAGCCCCATTGGGTCCTTATAATTGACTGGATTATTTCTTACATACGCATAAAAATTAAGGTCTCCTCCCTCTAATTCAATCGGATCCTGCTGGAGAAACCGTCCCACCTTCGGCTCATAGTACCGGGCTCTGTAGTAATAGAACCCCGTCTCGGCGTCCCACTCCCGGCCGGTGTAGGTGTAGGGGTTTTGCACGGTGGGGGCTTGGGTCAAGTTTC
>JACQBO010000039.1 GCA_016194465.1 Candidatus Kerfeldbacteria bacterium | reverse complement strand
TCGCCTCTCAAATTTACCCCGATGATGTTTCTCACGACGAGAAAAAGCGGCGGCATGAAGCCCTCGACCATATTGTTATGGACTCGGCCCTGGCATACAACCGGCAGTTTGTCAACCAGACCGAGGAAATGCTCGTCGAGTCATTCGACGGCACCTACAACATTGGCCATACCAAGAAATTCATGAATGTCCGGTTCAAGGCCGGTCAAGACCGAACCGGACAATTCGCCAAAGTGAAAATTACTTCAGCTGAACCCTGGTCACTCGAAGGTGAAGCCGTCGAGAATAGTTTGTCACCCTGAGGCAGTTTACCCCGAGCCGCGTCGAGGGGAAGGGTGACAACGGTCATGGTCCGACAGGCTCACCATGATAGGGTTCAAAAAGAAAAACCCGTCTACGTTTATGAAACGGACGGGTTGTTGATTTTAGGAGTGGGAGCTGACGAGTTGATGGGACTTGGCAATGACTGATATTTCACGATGCCGCAGGTGCTGAAACCGGAGAAGCATCAGCACGCCGATGACCCACCACCAGACGGCGTCGGATCCTGCGGCCTGCCATCGGAGAACGCCAATGAGGATGGTCGGCAGGTACATTCCGGCGTAAAAGTTGATTTCCGCTTCCAGGTCATGCGCCCAGGCTGACAAGCCAGCTGAATGATGCAGAACATTGAGCTTATAGACCACGCCACGCCAGCTCGGTGTTTCCTTCGGCAGGTCGGGCAACATCAGTCCTGCTGATTCGAAGTGACGCTGGATCGCCGCCATCTCGTGATCCAACGTGGTGGTGACGAAAATATGCAGCCGGTCTTCAAAAAAAGTAAAGAACGCATGAAGCGGCTTCCACGTCAGCCGCGACGTCACGGCATCGATCCACCCCCCGATCAACGTGCCGATCCGAAGCGTAAACGGGGTAATCGCGGCACCGAGGGAAAAGCTAGCAATCATCGCCAGAATGATAAGGAACCATTCGTTGACAATATGCGTTTTGATTCCCGCTTCCAGCAGATGGAATTCCGGACCCCAAAATCGTGCGGCCAGAATCAACCAGAAGGTTCCCGGAACGAGGTAACCGAGGATCCTACGCATGATCGTGTCTCCTTTCCAATTCAATCATTATTACGCTACTATATCCAGCTGTTCATGTCAAGAAGATGGTATACTACGTCCATGCAACCTCGTTCTGTTATCGTCATTCTCGGTCCGACTGCCTCTGGTAAGTCGGCGCTTGGCGTCGCTCTGGCCAAAAAGTTTCATGGCGTGGTGATCTCTGCCGATTCCCGTCAGGTTTACCGAGGCATGAATATCGGCACGGGCAAGATCACCAAGAAGGAAATGTCCGGTGTCCCCCACTATCTACTCGACATGGCATCATCTCGGTCGCAATACTCGGTCGCTCGCTATGTCAAAGACGCTGCTCGAGTCATAAAAAAGATTCCCGCCACGACGCCGATCTTCCTGGTCCAAAAAATCGCCCCGGAACGCATAACCACCATCGACCTGGCCAACCGCCGCCGCGTGGAACGAGCCATCGAAATTGCGTCGTCGCCGACACCCCCCGCGGGTATGCCAAAGTTACCGCCCATGCGCGTTGTGAAAATTGGCCTAGCGGTTCCCCGCCCCGAACTTCTCAAGCGGATCGACCAGCGCGTTGATGCACGGATGAAACAAGGGATGGTGGCCGAGGTTGCCCGTCTCCATCGACAAGGAGTACCCTGGAAAAAACTCAATGCCTTCGGTCTTGAATATCGCTTCCTGTCGCGATATCTTCAGGGACAGCTCACCAAAGCCCAAGCAGTCACGCAGCTGAAGTCAGCCAGTCATGACTTTGCTAAACGACAAATAACCTGGTGGAAGCGGGATCACGAAGTTGTTTGGGTGACGAAACAAAACCAGGCCGAGACAGCAATCAAGCGCTGGCTACGCAATTGACAGGTTTTGACAGTGTGCTATTCTAAGCAAATCACTGTTCGTTGATCTCGCGTGACTTGCTAACGCCATAGGGCTCTTTGAGCCGCTGATACAGTGCCGCTGGCTATTTCTGCGGGCCATGGGTCGGCATAACGCCGTTAGACGCGCGAATCAGCTCCGCTACGCTATCTGCCACGGTAACTTTCGAAACGCACCCTGGGAGGGGTCGGCGCAACGAAAAATAACCGGTAGATAAAACGCGCGGAGCTTTTTTATTGCTCCAGTGCTTTTTTGACCGCCGCTTGGACGACCGTCGGATTAGCTTTGCCTTTCGTTGCTTTCATGACTTGGCCGACGAGAAATTGCATGGCCGCAGTTTTGCCTGTTTTGACGTCAGCCACAACTTTTTTATTGTTCGCCATGACCTCTTGGACGGCTTGGCTAATGGCACCGGTATCGCTCATCTGCTCCAGGCCAAGTTCCTGCATCAGTGCGTGGGGGCCCTTCTTGGTTTTGATCATGGCTTCATAAATCTGGGTGGAGGCCGGAGCGTTAATCTCGCCTTGATCAAGCATCCACAGCATCCGTCCGATATCGGTGGCCGGAACCGGCAAACCATGTTCGCCACGATGCTCCGTTGAAATCCGGTTTAAGAGCCAATTGGCAATGCTCTGCGAACGGCGAGATTTGGTCGCCTCCCAGTCGCGACGTGCACTATCTGGCGACCCAGCTGATTCCATGTATCCACGAAATTCTGTGACTACCTCTTCGAAATACTTTTCCAGACCAGGATCATGAACTAAGCCGTCAGCATTTTTTTCATCAAGCCCATACATCTCACGCAATCGCCGTCGAACGTCTGATGGCAGCGCTTTCGTGCCTTCACGTAACGTGGCCACGTGTTCATCGCTGATGATGATCGGCGGGATATCTGGTTCGGGGAAATAGCGATAGTCCGCCGCTTTTTCTTTCGTCCGCTGGTCCTCGGTTTTTTGCGTACTTTCGTTCCAGCCTCGAGTTGAGCCGGTCGTCGGCGCGCTACCGTCTTCCCACAGGCCACGCTGCCGTTCAATTTCAAACGCTAAGGCCCGCTCAATCGCTTTGAACGAGTTCATGTTCTTGACCTCGCTCTTTGGATACAGTTGGCTCTCACCTTTGGGGCGGAGCGAAACGTTGGCGTCGCAGCGCAAATGGCCTTTTTCCATGTCCGCGTCAGACACACCGAGGTACCGCATGATGAGTTGTAGTTCCTGGACATAGGCCTTGGCTTCCGCCGGTGTCCGAAAATCAGGCTCGCTGACAATTTCCATCAGCGGGGTACCTGCTCGGTTGAGATCGACCAGTGAGTAGTCAGCGCCAGTTGGATGAATTAACTTACCCGCATCTTCTTCGAGGTGGAGGCGGTGGATACGGAAAGTTTTTTCCTGGCCGTCGATCGGCAACCTGAGCGTCCCGGAAAATCCAAATGGTTTATCATATTGGCTGATTTGATACCCTTTCGGTAAGTCAGGGTAAAAATAGTTTTTTCGATCGAATTTTGACTCTTGGTTGATCTGACAACCCAAGGCCAAAGCAGTCATAACCGCCCAATCAATCGCTTGTTGGTTCGGCAGCGGTAAGGTTCCGGGCTGGCCAGTACAAATTGGACAAATAGCCGAATTCGGCGGCTGATCGTCTCGATTGTTACAGCAGCAAAACATCTTTGACTTGGTCTTCAACTGAACATGGACCTCAAGTCCAATAATAGCCTCCAGCTCGAGTTTTTTTCTCACAGACAAATGCATGCAAAATCAGCCTGCCCCGAGCTTGTCGAGGGGTGGACTTCCAGTCCAATAATTGCTTCCAGGTCCATAGCAGTCATACTGTACCAGATTTAGGCCAAAGAAAAAAGCCCCCACACCAATCAACGAAGTTGATCTGGTGTGGGGGCTAGGGAGCTGCTAAACAATACGCTCAGCACGTTGAAGGTGCAGGCTGTCCGGATGATACCCCGGTTCCCGTTCAAGAATCTGGCGGCATTCGAGGCAGCCGACGCAGCGGCAGCCATAGACGTGGTCGCGGATCCGGCGGGGAACCTTCGTTGGCTCGTGCCGGTGCTCGTGAACCCAGGGGATGGCTACCTCGCAGGTGGTCATTGGTGCTTCCCTCCTTGGAGTGGTGGGGTTAGACCTTGACGAACGGGGTTTCGATGGCCGGAATACCATCTGGCTTGGCCACGACTTGGAAGTCGCCGAACAGGATCGGATCGACATGCAGGAGGCAGGCAAAAATCCGGACAAAGAGACGCCGGATTTCTGTTTCGGCGTGCTCGCTGGCCCGCATGTTCAGCATGTGGCGCCAGGCCCGCACGTTGGCCGTGACCACCGTCGGAGCCTCGGTCTCGTTGGGCAGGATCGACCGCGCCGCCTGGTTGACCTTCTTGCGCAGGTCACGCTTCTTCTCACCGGTCAGGATACCCTGACCTCGCTGCTGACGCTCCATCAACAGCTCGGCCCGCCGTTCGTACTTGTTTGCCGCCGAATCGATATCGGCGAAGAACATGGCCTCGAGCTCCGAATCATCCTGAAACTCTGGCCGCATGACGAAGCGGAGAATCTTGCCGTCCACGTAGCGCTGGCTCGTCTGGGAAAAAGCCAGGCCGGCCCGGTGCCGCACGAGTTCATGCGTCAGGCTCCGGGAGATGCCATACAGATGAAAGCTGTAGTTGGCATGCTCCAGTACCGACCCATGCTTCTGCTCGAGGATGTTCCTGATATACCGAGCCGCATCCTCATTCCATGAGCGTCCCGAGCCGAAGGCAAAGTAGCACTGCTGTCCGGCGATCTTGGTCAGCTGCGTGCCTGCCGGTATCATCGTCGGATCGTCGACGTAGTCGATGAACTTCAGCTCTGGATCGAACCCTTTCAGGAAGTCGCGCAGTCCCTCCAGGTTGACTTCGGGCTTGGCAATCATGACTACCCCCGGCTCCCGGAGATACGACGTGCCGTTCGGCGTAGTGTAGGCACGGGCCTGAATAGCGGGAAAGTCTTTGTAGTAAACAACTTCGGGCAGCACCGCCTGAGTCGTTTCCATTTCCACGTTGTTCCTCCGTTCGCTAGAATGGCTCCTTGGTGGTGTCGATAATCAGTCGCTTGACGGCGGCGAAAACTTGGTCCTTAGGCCGCCGGGCATCAATGATTTTCGCGGGGAAGTGCAGGTGGCGAACGAAGTACCGGTAGCCCCGACTGACGCTATCATGATATTCGATCTTCCGGCGGTCGATCTTGTTCAAGCTTCCGGCGCGGCGGCGGCGTTGCAAGCCAATCTCGGCCGGCACGTCGAGCAGGATGAGCAAGGCCGGGTCAACTAAACCGAACCAGTGCACCAGTGACATGAAGAGATCGACGTCACGCTTGCCCATCAATGTGTAGTACTGGTGGGCAAAGGTGCTGGGGTAGGAGCGATCAAGAATGACGTCTTCGCCTCGCTCCAAGGCCGGGTAGACCTTCGTCATCCACAGCTCAATTCGGTCGGCAAAGAACATCGCCAATTCGGTCATCGGGTGCGGCTCAAATTGCCGCGTCTCGGTGATCAGGCGGCGGATTTTCAGGCCGACCGGCGAATCTCCGGGTTCATGCAGCTTGATGAATCTAGCCGGCAGTTGTCCGACGACTCCGGATTTACCGCTGCCTTCGCCGCCTTCGATGATGATGAGTTTTCCGGCCATACAAACCTCCTGCTATTTTCATTTGTCAAAGGGCCCGAAAACCGGACCCTCCATCCAGTCATGTCTTGGGCCACCTTACCAAATGCCGCCAGAAATGGCAATATCTCTGCTCAGATATGGGCTTTTATTTAGGACGGCATCCCGCCACAGCATTAATTTTCGAATTTTGGCGGGAGACCCAAAACCACTCGGCGCGACTCGGGTCTTTGGGCAAGAAAAAGCCCTCGTCAATGACGGGGGCTCGGTACGGCTAGTCGATTTGATGGGAACGAATATGAGCTTCGATTTTGCCTTCTTCGCAGCCCTTCCGACGAGCGTCTTCAAGAAGTTCGGGGTGTAGGTTGTTTTGCCCATCAGCAAATCCCTGCTTGAACCCGTCTTTGTGCGATAGCTCAAGCGCCTTGTGAATGGCCACCGAATGCTCGTTCCAGGCCTCCGGGAGACAGAAGTGCCGGGAGCAACGGGCCCCGTAGGTGTACCGCCCGGTAGCATCAGTGTCGGGGAGGTACCGGGGGTGACTCCGAGGCACCGGATGACCATACTCCAAGCGCTGGGGGTATGGCGCCGGCCGACCACAGTCTTCGATCGGGCAGGTTGGTACCAGAAGTTCGAGATGGGTGGAGATCGACATCATGAAGGCGGTGATTTCGAAGGGCTGGCCGCGAAAGTCCATCTGGAGTCCCGACCAGAACATGTTCCGACCTGAGGCCCGAATCTGCAGCACCAGCTCGCACAACGCCTTCAACGATGCCTCATCTTGGCAGAAAAACTGGACTTCGTCGATGAAGATGTTCCTGGCCGCCGACCGTTCGATTTCCTGCCGCAGGGTGTTGACTGAATCGACGGCGATCGCTCCCTCGTACCGCGCTTTGGTTCGGGACTCAGCTCGATCCGGTGCCGACCGACAGGTGTCAATGTGCTGGAGAAAAAGGACGCCACCGCGAAGTGCTGGATTGGTTGCGAGGGCGACCAGGGCGTTTGTTTTTCCTCCGCCCATATTGCCGGCCCGGCCAATCACATCCCCGAGTGGAACGTGCTCTGGACTATTCATGTGTCCCTCCTTTATTGAAGAGCGGCTGGAGCTTACGCTAGTCGCCTGGAAACGTCAACTCGAAAACCACAGCCGTCCGCGAGCAGCCGAGCTACGTGATGCGCTTGCTAGAGAGCCAGTTTCATCCCCGGCCCCATCGAGGTCGTCAGGGTGACGGATTTGATGTACGTACCCTTCGTTTCACTCGGCTTGGCTTTTTTTATGGCTTCCAGCAGCGTCTGCCAGTTTTCGGTCAGCTGCTGTTCTGAGAACGAGACTTTGCCAATCATGGCGTGGAGGTTCCCACCGTTATCGGCACGGAAAGCAAGTTTTCCCTTCTTCCAAGCCAGGACCGCCTTGGCCGGATCAGCGGCCACGGTTTCTGCTTTGGGGTTCGGCATCAGGCCTTTGGTACCGAGAATCTTGGCCACGGGGGCGAGCAGCTTCATCATGTCGGGGGTAGCGATGGCAATGTCAAAATCAACTTTTTCGGTTTTTTTGATGGTGGCAATCAAATCTGCATCGCCGACGATGTCCGCACCGGCTTCTTGGGCGGCTTTGGCGGCTGGGCCTTTGGCAAAAACCGCGATCCGAAGTTTCTTGCCCGTTCCATGGGGTAATTCGACCGTGGCGCGGACGCCTTGATCAGCTTTGGAAGGATCGACTCCCAGCCGGATGTGGGCTTCGACGCTCGCATCGAATTTTGTCGTGGCCGTTTGCTTCAATAGACCAATCGCTTCCGGTAGAGCATATGTTTTGCTTTGGTCAATGAGTTGGGCGGCGGCCCGCCAACGTTTACTAGACATAGGTGATTCCTTTCGTGGTGCAGACCCCTGATGTAGACCAGGGTCCCACAAAATGATAAAATTATGAAGTAACTTGAGAAGTTTGGGCTTTTTGTTCTTGGGTTTCTTTGCGGATGCGGGCGAAATGATACCAAAATAGGGGCAGGCCGATCAAGAATAATGGTAATTCGGTAGCCACATCATTTGCCTTCGAGTTGATGGGGCGACTCGTTTTTTGGCCATAGGCCTTAATATCAGCTTGGGCAGATTGAGCGAGGGCCACATCATCAGCCGTGAACCCACAAGCAGCAGCACAAGTAATCACACTCGTCAGGCCATTTGTTTCCACGCTCGAGGTGATAGACACTGGGGTTTGAATCGTCGTCGACCCGATCTTGAGCCACGATTGCAGGCCAGTATTCACCAGCGAGCCCGCGGAGATAACGGTAATGATCAGGCCGCCAAAAGCTAAAAAGTAATAGTACAGAGAGCGAAGGGATGATGGCCGCTTTCCAGGTTCATTTTTTGCGCCACGTTCCATGAGGCGCATAAAGATGAAATAAAGCGGCAAACTAATAATCAGAAAAGCTAGCGGTCCGACCAGATTCCGACGGAGCTGAAGGTTGCGGTTATTCTGATCCTGCCAATCGTGGTACTGCTGCTTCCAGTTGGTAAAAGCGGTCTTGTCGTCGGCGGTAAATTCACAGCTGCTTTTACAGGTATACGCCGACGACGGAGGCAAAACCGGATTGGTCGGGCTGGAAACATTTCCCATCAGGGCAAAGGTGGGTGGCGGATTGAAACCAAAGGCGGTGACATTGTCTTTAACCCAGAGTTGTTTGCCACCGAGCTGAAGTAGCGCCACGAGCGACCCCACAGTGATCATCAACATCACCATCGACACGACCGTAAAAAAAGCCTGCTTAAATCCGGCCGGATGCTCTTGCTTGCCCTGTTGGACAATCGCCACCACAAAAAGGACCAGCACGCCGATGGCGCCAAGGGGAATGAGGTAGCTGAGGAAGTTGAGGTTATTCATAGGTTGTTAGCCTTCGACCGTAATGCCCATGTTACGGGCCGTGCCTTCGATCGTGCGCATGGCGCCCTCGATGTCTTTGGCATTCAAATCGGCCATTTTCTTTTCCGCAATTTCCCGAACCTGGGCTTTTGTGACTTTCCCCACCTTGTTGCGCAGTGGATCCCCACTCCCCTTTTCGATCTTGGCGGCCTTCAGTAACAGCACGGAAGCGGGCGGCGTTTTCAAAACAAAGGAGAATGTCCGGTCTTCGTAAATCGTCATTTCCACCGGGGTGGTTTCGCCCATCCGATCCTGCGTCGCATCGTTAAACTTTTTGACAAAGTCGGCAATATTTAACCCATGGGGTCCGAGTGCCGTACCGACCGGCGGCGCGGGAGTGGCTTTGCCACCAGTGATTTGGAGCTTGATTACAGTCTTAATTTTCTTGGCCATAACGCGTGGGGTTATTCACCTTTCCCTGTAGCCCCTCCCCTGACTTCAGGGGAGGGGTTTGGGGTGGGGTTTTTAGAGTTTCTTGACTTGAAGGAAATCGAGTTCGACCGGAGTTTCCCGCCCGAACATGGAGACCAAAACTTTAATTTTGCCGCGGCCTTCATCAACTTCCGACACTTTGCCTTCGAAGTCTTTGAATGGCCCGTCGGTAATGCGGACCGGGCTGCCAGTTTCCACGTCGATCTTGTACTTCGGTTCCGCCACACCCATGCGCTGGAGCAGCTGTTTCACTTCTTCTTCCGAAATTGGCGTCGGCGTGGTGCCCGAGCCGATAAAGCCGGTCACATTTGGCGTGTTGCGAACCACATACCACGAGTCGTCCGTCACCACCATTTCTACCAGGACGTAGCCGGGAAAGATTTTCTCGGTCACGATCCGCCGCTTGCCGTTCTTAATGCGAATCCGGTTCTCCGTCGGGATTAAAACATTAAAGATCTTATCTTCCATATCCATTGACTCGATCCGCTGCTTCAGGTTGCGGGCCACGTTTTCCTCATACCCGGAATAGGTGTGAAGCACGTACCAGCGCCGACCTTGCTGCAGAACTTGCTTGGCCATAGGTTACTGGTGAAGGGTCTTGGCAATAATGAAATTCAGGCCAATATCGATTGCGCCTAAAAAGACGGCGATAAACAAGGTAATGCCGATGACCAAGAGGGTATTATTGCGCGTCTCCGTCCGGCTGGGCCAGACGACTTTGCGCAGTTCTTCGCGCGATTCGCGAAAATAGTTGAAAAGGCGGAAGGCCATGAATCGCAAACTGGTGAATCTTAAATCGCCCCTCGGGGGCGCATCTGTGGATACTCTACCTCTCTCCCGGATCATTGTCAACCCCGCCTCGTATGGGAGGGTTTCAAACCCACCCGTACGAGGCGGAATAAAAAAACTGGCCCAGATGATGGTCTGGGCCGTGTCGTGTCGAAAGATGAGCTCTTCACCTTCAGGGTACTCATTCGGCCACCTGGCGGACGAGCTCGATCCCCTCGTACCAATCAGCGTGGTAGGCTTCGAACTCGTAGAATCGAGCGATCCGCCGGAGTACTCGACGCCATCCGGATCCGGGCCAAAGACCGGAACCACTGACGACGAAGTCTCATGGGAACCTCCGTGGACGCCAAGAGATGGACGCGAAGCAACAATGAGCGACGAAACATTGGATACCATACGCGCATATGAAGCGATTGTCAACTTGCGCGGGAACCGGGGAAACCCCTTGACGGCTATCCTGAGCTCTGATAAAGTGTGCACCCGCTGTTGTACAGTCAGCGATGCTCCGTACCTTTTTCGAAAGGAAACTCATGGATCCAGTTCCTCTGCGCAACCCGGAAGATGCCTTCCATCCCCATGACCCGGAGAGCGGTGACATTCCGGCCGACCATTCGGACAGCGACCACATCAGGCACCTCGAAGAGCACCCCTGGCTCCTCGGCCCGATGCGCTAAACATCCCCTCGCCATGGAGAGATTGATGCCCCGTAAAGATCTGAACGATGGCATGGGACTTGTATCTCCGAGTGAGCACGGCTTTGACTTCTGTGAGGAAATCGACGACCTGCTCCTGGCGCAATCCCTCGAGCGGCTCCATCAGGACCAGAACCTCAAAGCCGTCGTCGAACCGGCCTGACCATCCTTTTCGGACTCCCCACCAATCGATCACGATTGGTGGGGTCCTTTTTTATTATCCCGCAAAAAAAGAAAGCCCCATTGGTCAGGACCGATGGGGAATACGTTGTTACGCGGCGCTGTACAGCACCTTGGTCACCGTTCCGTGCGGCCCGTGAAGGCCAATGAACAGGTGTCCAAGACCAATCTTCTTGGTCCAGGCCGGGGGGCCCATGAGTATCGGGTGACCAGCGCGGCGTCAGGGCCAGGGTCAGATGAGGCCAGAACCTGGTCGTGAACGACGTGCCGACGTTGCGCGGCTGCTGGCCGAGCGCCAGCCGGACATGACGCTGGAACTAGAGCAGTGACTGCGCCGGCACGACGTCGACCGCCACCCAGAGCTTGGATTCGTCCACCTGTCGGGAACAAAGACGATGCCGTTCCACGACACCTCGACCGGCGTCCGCCCGAGCCTGGCAATCCGCCGCCACAGCCTGGCCGGGCTGAGCGAGGAGTGAAAGTGGACAAGTGAAACATGGGGCCTGGAGCCAGCCCCGAGCGTAATGGCCGACCGACTTCCGCCGACTTGCTTGGAGAGGCTGATGGCGAGGTTCTCGTACACCAGCTCGGGCTGCAAGCCAACGATATATCGTATGTGCCGCTTCACGCTCACCTCCTGGAAAGGGCCTTGACCATGCTCTTTGACTTATCTTCGAGTTGGACTTGTCGGAGGAGATTCATGGCATCGACCTTCCGGCCGTAGAATGAGGCAAACGTGTCAACCAGCTCCTTCAGGTTCAAACCATCGAAAAACGACGATGCCTGGAGCTGCACGCCGATTAGGTGCTTGACCGTCCGCGGTTCCTGACCGACGTGATGACCATCAAAGACCACGTCGCCGCTAGTCACGGGTTTCAAACCCTCCATCATCTCCAGGGTCGTGGTCTTCCCGCGCCGTTCGGCCTAAAATGCCGAAGGTTGCGCCGGTTCTGACGTCATAGGAAATGCCATTAACGGCGGTAAAGTCTCCATACTTCTTGGTCAGGTTTTTGACCACAAGCATATCAGCCATGGATCCGTATCGTATCAAAGTTCATGATCCTGATCAAGACTGCTCCCTACTCCTCGGCGGTCTCGACTGCTCGATGATCAGATTTTTTCATAAAGTAACTGGCGATCGTTCCGATGGTCACTCCAATCACCCCCACCCCGACCAGAATCAAAACCATCGCGACCATTCGCCCTTCCCAGGTTACCGGGTAAATATCACCGTAGCCAACCGTGGTCACGGTCCCGAAGGCCCACCAGAAGCTATCAAAAAAACCGTGAACATTTGGGTTAAACCCAAACTCAAAGTGATGGAAGGCAGCGGCACCAGCAAAAATCAGGGTCAAGGCAGTCAGTCCTAAGGTAAAAAAACGGTGCAGTGTCTCGGAAAACCAGGTATCGGCGGCGTGGTGAATCCGGCCGCTGGCGTGGAAGACGCGGATAACTTTGACCACTCGAAGCAGTCGAAGAATGGCTAAGCCCCGTAAGGCCTGAAAGATCGTCGATTCATAAGGTATGGCGGCAAAGAGTTCGTACCAATGATGCCGCCAAAAATATCGGCGGTCCTTGACGGTCATGAAGTTCCAGCCAAAGTCGATCAGGAAGATGACCGCCACAAAGATATCGATTCCCTCCAAGAAACGGAATTCTGAAGCCGGTACTTGGTGCGTCAGCTCGAACACCAAAATAAACACGCTCAGTAACGCTAAGCTGATCATGAAAATATCCCGGGCCAGGGCCGGATAGTTTGTCGCTTGCTTCGTCGTCATGGAATTTTTCTTGTTCATTTTGCCTCAGCCTAGTATAGGGATTGTTCTTGTTTTTGTGAAGTGCGGGAGGCCTATGAACTGGGTCGGCGCCGACGCCGCTTTTGCTCCCAGGTTCGAACGGTTGCCTCATCCATCCCAAAATAGTGCCCAATTTCATGGTGCACGACTTCGGTCACCAGGTGACGAATCCGATCCTCGTCACCACTGGCTTGCGCTTCAATCGCCGCCTGGTAAATCGTAATCTTGTCGGGCAGCACGCCGGAATATCCGGGGCTACCCCGCTTGATCAAGGGCACGCCATGATATAACCCAAGCAACCGGCCGCCCCCACCCCGGGGTGTATCATCGACTACGAAGGCTACGTTTTCGATCTTGGCCCGGAGCCGGGCCGGGACCATGGCGATCGCTTCGGTGATGGCCATCTCGAATACAGCAGAGTCCATCGTTTGAGTATAGCCGAGGTGAGCGCGGTTGACTATCCGCCCGTCGTCTCAGCGGACTTTTCATCACGAAGCGCATCAGCCGGCCAGATGAACGGCGGTTGCTGATGGGCTGCTGGTAAGCCATGTTTGACGGCGTTGAAGCGGACGTACCGCAGGATCCGCCGGTAGTACAGATCGCTGTAGATACTCCGGCCATGATAACTCTTTTTCCAAAATGTGCCGCGTGGGAGCTGGTAGGAGTAGTTACCCTTGATCGACTGCATCAACTGACCGATGGTGAACAACGACCGCCGCCGACTGGAACGTCGGCGGCGAGTACTCAGTGTCTCGCTTTCGCTGTCCGGCCTCCCTCCGCGGCGACTTTCCAGTCGCCGCGGAGCCGTTGATACCGGCAAACGCTGGACCAGAAGATGAAAATGATCCGGCAGAATAGCGTAAAGAATAACCCGGAATCCTTTTAATCGACAGGCGAAGTGGATCACCGCGCCGAGATGTACCGCCCGATCCGGCCGCACGAAAAAACGTCGGCGTCGGTATGTGACGGACGTGACAAAAAATATTTCTCCGGGTTGTGGTGGATCGAAATGCATGGTTTGCCTTTCGCCACCAAAAAAATCTTAGCGCAAAAAAGTCAGCTGGTCAAGGGCTGATTCCTCACTCCGTCCTTTGACTTCGCTCAGGATAAAAATGCTAAATATCAAGATTCTTCACATTTTTCGCCTGCGTATGAATAAACCGTTTCCGCGGCGCCACGTCCGAACCCATCAAAATGTCGAAAATTTCATCGGCTTTTTCCGCGTCGTCGATGGTAACTTGTTTCATGACGCGTCGACCTGGATCCATGGTCGTTTCCCACAGCTGTTCCGGTTTGGATCGCCCGCCGCCGGCAGGCCCTCAATCGAGCCATCGATTTTTAGAGTGATTTCCTTTGCGCCTTTAGGAGGCCTGGTCTTTGCCTTCACCACTTTAGCCTCCGCCGCGTCAGCCATGTTTTTCTTTACTTTTTCCAGCTCACGGTCATCATAGACATACTGCACATCTTTTCCTTTTTGCACCCGGAACAACGGCGGTTGCGCGATATACAAATGGCCGCTGGTGATCAGCTGGGGGAAATATCGGTAGAACAGGGTTAGGAGCAAGGTCCGAATGTGGGCGCCGTCGACATCAGCATCAGTCATGATGATCACGCGGTGGTAGCGCAGGTTGGTCAGGTCAAACTGTTCGCCGACATTCGTGCCCAGGGCGATGATCAAGGATTTAATTTCATTGTTGGCCAACATTTTGTCCAGCCGCGCTTTTTCCACATTGAGAATCTTTCCGCGTAGCGGCAGGATGGCCTGAAATTCGCGGTTGCGGCCTTGTTTGGCACTGCCGCCAGCCGAATCACCCTCGACTAGGTAGAGTTCAGATTCTTTCGGATCGCGGGATGAGCAATCAGCGAGTTTGCCGGGCAGGGCAAATCCGTCCAAGGCGCCTTTACGCAAAACCGAGTCTCGGGCGGCGCGCGCGGCTACTCGA